>JAAYGZ010000437.1 GCA_012727515.1 Desulfovibrionales bacterium | reverse complement strand
GGTATGCACACCGCCGATGATGTCTTTTTTTATGACTCCGCAGGCTCCACCCCGCGCACACCTCAGGATGTAGGGCGCGTTATTGCGGAATCCCTTTCCCTTTCACTTTCTTCTATCCTGGTGTAAAATCTATGCATATCACCTATCAGGCTGACTTAAACCCGGCCCAGCTTGAGGCTGTGACCACTGTGGATGGCCCGGTGCTGGTCATTGCCGGGGCAGGTTCAGGCAAAACCCGCACCATTGTCTATCGCCTGGCTCATCTGGTTGAACGCGGGGTACGGCCCGAAGAAATTCTTTTGCTGACCTTTACGCGCAAAGCATCCAACCAGATGCTTGAACGCGTCCAGCATGTGCTGGGCCACAGCAGACTTGGCGCTGTGCGCGGTGGAACATTTCATGGCTTTGCCTATAGCCTGCTCAAGCAGTATGCCACGGTGCTGGGCTTTGAGCGCGGGGCCAGCATCATGGACCGGGCTGACGCGGAAGAAATTTTTGGCCAGGCCAAAGACCGCCTGGACCTGGGCCGCAAGGACCGCAAATTTCCCAAGCGCTCAACCATTGCCTCCTTGTGGAGCAAGAGCCGCAACAAAGAGCTGTCCTTGGCGCAGGTGCTGCACCAGGACGCCTACCACCTGAAGGTCTATGAGGATGATCTTATTCGCTGGTGTGAAGAATACGGGCGTATCAAGCAGGAATGCGGACTCATGGATTATGATGATCTGCTTTTTCTGCTGGAGCGCCTGCTTAGCGAACACCCGTATGTGCGTGAAGCAGTAAGCGCCTCGCTATCGCACATCATGGTTGATGAATATCAGGACACCAACCTGGTGCAGGCCAGGCTGGTGCATTTGCTGACTCAGCCCGATGATCCCGCGCCCAATATTATGGCTGTGGGGGATGATGCCCAGTCCATTTATGCGTTTCGGGGCGCAAATGTGCGCAATATCCTTGATTTTCCCAAAATGTATCCCCAGGCCCGGCTTATTAAGCTGGAGCGCAATTATCGCTCAACCCAGCCTATTTTGCACCTGACCAATGCTGTCTTAAAGAATTTTACAGATACCTTTGCCAAAGAACTGTACTCAGACCGGGACAGTGAACACAACCCTGAGCACATAGCGACCATTTCCGATCGCACCCAGGCCCGGCTGGTGGCAGAAACTATCCGTGAGCTGGCAGATACCTATGCCTTAAATGAAATCGCGGTCCTGTTTCGGGCCGGATACCAGTCCTATCATGTGGAAGTGGAGCTGACTAAAAGTGGCCTGGCCTTTCGTAAATACGGAGGCATAAAATTTGCCGATGCCGCGCATATTAAGGATGTGCTGGCCTGTTTGCGCATCAGTCAGAACATGGCTGATTTTCCTGCCTGGCAGCGTATTTTACGCACTGTGCCTGGCATTGGTCCTAAAACAGCACAGAAAATTTTTCAGGCTGCCATGATCAATGATCAGACATTTTTGCTGGCCCAGCGTCGCAAACATGCAAACCTCAATGAAGTATTAGATATTTTAGACACCTTGCGTACCCAGACCATGCGCCCGGGCACAGCCATTGGAGTCATTTTAGAATATTATCTGCCCGTGTTGCGCGAAACCTATCCTGATGATTATCCGCGCCGTGAAGCTGGGCTGGAAGAACTCGTGCAGATTGCATTAAGCTATGACGACATGACCTCGTTTTTGGGGGATTTAAGCCTGGACAGCCCAGAAGCAGAAGAAGCATCTGGCCAGGCCATTACCTTGTCCACGGTCCATTCAGCCAAGGGGCTGGAATGGGACGCTGTGCTGGTCATTGATCTGGTGGAAGAGCGTTTCCCCTCGCGCCATGCCTTAAATGATGCTGGAGATTTTGCCGAAGAACGGCGGCTTTTTTATGTGGCCTGCACCAGGGCCAGGGAGCGGCTGATCCTGTTTTCGCCGGAAAGTATTTACAGCCGCGAATGTGGATGCCCCATGCCGGTACGGGTCAGCCCGTTTATAGAAGAAATTCCAGACTCAGTAGTGGCCGCGTTTCGGGAACAGATTGGGGGTGGTGTAGGGCGGCGGTCCTCAATGCAGGCCATGTCCGCACCTTCTCCGCAGCGCGAACTGAGGGAATATGAAGCCCCGCAAGAGGTTCGCCCCCAGGAGCAGATGCCGGCACGATCAAGCCGTGCTGTGGACACACCAACACCTGGCTCTGGCCAGACTCCGGTGCAGGGCACTTATTGCAGGCATAAAATTTTCGGACGCGGTAAAGTTGTTTCCAGGGTAGAGCCGAATAAATATAAGATTAATTTTCCTGGGTTTGGCCTGAAATTAATTATCGAAGATTTTGTTGAGCTGGAGCAGCCATAACCAGTACATCAGTATATCCACAGGCAAATCCAAAGCGGGTGCGTATGACAAAACGAATTCTGCACATATTTCTTTGCTGTTTTGTGACCATAGTCTGTTGGGCGCAGGCTGGTCTGGGCGCGGTAGAGGATGAACCGCCCATGCGCACCCGCTTCGAGGTCTATGCAGGTGATGATCCGGCGTATCCCTTTTTGGCGGTATTTTTTCTGACTCCGGATGCGGGCTGGCATGTTTATGGAAATGAACCCGGCCCCACCGGAATGCCGACCACAGTACAGGCCAGCATACAAACAGGGCCTCTGGCCGTGCGCTATGCTCCGGCCCTGCTCTTGCCTGACCCCCTTGATCCAACGCTGTTGGTTCCTCAATATGCCGGGGAAACACCTTTTTTTATACCGCTGCCTGCTGGTGCCGGGGATGAAATCCAGGTGCATCTGGAGGCTCTGCTTTGCTCGGCACGCACCTGTTATCCGGTGCGTGAAGTTTTTTCTTTTCCATTGCCAGATCTGGATCATGTGCTGCCAGCCGCGTCACAACCCTGGTGGCCACTTTGTACCCAGGCCAGACCAGGCGTGGACAGTGCGCACGTGTATGCGGATCAGGATTTAAGCCCTGAGTCAGTTCTCACGGATGTCCAGGCTTTGGGGGCAGTGCCGGTATTTTCTCCACGTTATTTTGCTCCGGGCCTGGAAGTACAAACCTTGTCCAAGGCTGCTGGCCTGGCCTTTCTGGCCGGATTGATTCTTAATTTCATGCCTTGTGTCCTGCCAGTCATTACCTTGAAACTGCGCTCTTTTATTCCCACTGTGGACCGGGTTTCCACAACCCAGCGCCAGGCTTTCCGGACTCATAACCTCTTTTTTGCTCTGGGCATGATGGTTTATTTTCTGGTCCTGGCCCTGACCATTGCGGCAACAGGCATGGCCTGGGGGCAGATATTTCAGCAGCCGGCAGCTATTATTGTTTTAACGGCAGTGGTTTTTGCCCTGGCCCTGAGCCTGTTTGGCATCTATGACCTGCCGCTCATTGATCTCAAAGGTCGTTCGAGCGGAATGCCCCATCATCCACGCGCAGAATCCTTTATGACAGGTATGCTGGCCACAATTCTGGCCACGCCGTGCAGTGGACCGTTTTTAGGGGGAGTGCTGGCCTGGGCCCTGGTGCAGCCGCCCCAGATCATAGCTGTTGTGCTCAGTTGTATTGGTCTGGGCATGGCCTCGCCCTATGTGCTCATGGCTGGCTTTCCGGGCCTGTACGCCCGGTTGCCCAGGGCTGGGGCCTGGACCGTGCAGGTAGAGCGTTTTCTGGGATTTTTACTCCTGGGCACCTGCGTGTATCTGCTGGGATTACTGCCTTCAAGCGTGTACCTGGATGTGCTTATTTTACTCTGGAGCATAGGCCTGGCAGCCTGGATCTGGGGCCAGTGGACATCCCTTAACCAACATCCGGCACGGCGCTGGACCCTGCGCAGCATAGGACTCATGCTGGTGGCGGGAACAGCCCTGTTTCTTTTTCGTCCGCAACCCTCGGTGGAAACCTGGCGTCCTTTTGAGGCCACAGAGTTTGCGCAGATGCTTGGAAACGACAATGTGGTGCTTGAATTTACAGCTGATTGGTGTCCAAACTGCAAATTTCTGGAAAAAACCGTGCTCAGCCCCAAACAAAGCGCAATGCTGGCTCAAGACTTTGACCTGAAACTTATGCGCGTGGATCTGACCCGCCATGACCCACAGCTCATGGCCTTGCTGGAAAGCCTGGGGTCCAAGTCTATTCCTGTCCTGGCTATTTTTCCGCGCAATCGCTCACACAGCCCTCTTGTTCTGCGCGATCTGTTTACCAGCGAGCAGCTGCGGGACGCCCTGAAATCAGAACTGCACGTGTCTGACCACTAAACCCACAGGACCAGCAGAGCATGACCACTGTTATTTCTCGCGTTCATACAGTTCAGGAACCAGGGCTGATCTGTGACCACTTGGCAGCGCTGACCAGTCTGCCCAAGGCCAGGATCAAAGACTGTATGGCCAAGGGCGGAGTATGGATGAGCAGGCCCAAAAAATCCGCAGTGCGCATACGCCGGGCCACGGCCCTGGCCCATGTGGGAGATCGGCTGGAAATCAATTACAATGCAGCGTTGCTATCCCTTATACCAAAGGAGCCTGAGCTTGTGCAGGCCACCCGGCGCTGGTCTGTATGGCACAAACCAGCCGGAATGCTCTCTCAGGGAACCCGTTTTGCTGATCATTGCAGTCTGCTACGGGTAGCGCAGACCAAACTTGGTCGTCAGTCTCCTTTGTATCTTGTGCATCGCCTGGACCGGGAGGCTTCGGGCCTTATGGTTCTGGCCCATGACCAGAAAAGCGCCGCAGCCCTGAGCGCTCTGGTGCGGCACGGCAAGCTGGATAAAGAATATTACATCATTGTGCGCGGTATTCCACTGTGGGAGAGATTGAGCGTGGATGATACTCTGGACGGCAAAGCGTGTTGCACGCATTTTCAGGTTTTGCGCACTCATGCGCAGCACCAGATTGCCCTGCTTGCGGCTCGCCTGGAGCAGGGGCGCAAGCACCAAATCCGCAGACACGCCGCCTTGGCAGGCTACCCTGTTTGTGGCGATGCACGGTATGGACAGGACAAAGGGGAACTGCGTCTGGTTGCCGTGAGCCTGGGATTTTTCTGCCCTTTTGATGGGCTGTGGCATGAATGGTCTGTGTCCGGGCCGGACTGGGTCTAGTATTCTGTAAAAAAGGTGCTGCTATGGCTTTGGTAAATATTGACACGGTTCTTGCCGACACAGTGCGGATGTTGAAGAAAACCGAGCCGCTGGGCGGGGTTATGCTTCTGTCCTACAAACGTAACCGGAGCATAGCTGTGATCAGAAAAGACGCCAATACAGTGGAAATTCGTGAAGATGGCTATGAACAGCAGGTTATGGAACTCAGCCTGGAAAAAACAGCCAGAGAACTCAAGGTAATGATGAAACGAGAATTTCCCCGGAGCCGGAAAGTGCGGGTCGTCAAATTTACCGACCCTGCCGAACTGGAACGGGAACGCAATATCTTGTAATTCCCCGAACATCCAAAAGACTGCATTGATAAATAGATGATTGTCTTGGGCCAACACGCCCCAAGCTCCTGGTCGCCCTGGCAAATGAGGTTCAAATTTTTCCAGATTTTGTCAGAGATATCATGTCGTTGATGTGCCGCTCTGCCATATTTGCCTCCCTGTTGGTGAAGCATGGCAGAAAAGCGAATAAAAACTATTTCGTGGCTACACTGTCTAGTGAATCAGCTTCAGCGCGGCAAAACCAAGTACAGCCAGAACAACCAGCGCAGAGACCGCCAGCTCAAAGTTTTTTTCCAGAAAAGGCCGGATACGGCTACCAAACAAGCGAATCAGCCCTGCCACAAGAAAAAACCGCAGGCCCCGGCCCAGGCATGAAGCCAGAAAAAACAAACCCAGGTCAAAGTGCATCATGCCCGAGGCAATGGTGAAGACTTTATATGGAATGGGCGTAACAGCAGCAATAAACACGCCCAGAAAACCATATTCCTGATACCAGATCTGCACAGTCTCAATCACGCTCTCGCCGTGATAAAAATGCACAAGAGGCTGGCCTACCGCATCCCATAACCCCCAGCCTAGCGCATAGCCAAGCATTCCTCCGGTCACAGAAGCCACGGTGCACCACAGGGCAAGTCGTGCCCAGCGCTGTGGCGTGGAAAAACAGATTGCAATCAGCAACACATCAGGTGGGATGGGAAAAAAGGAGCTTTCTGCAAACGAAAGCGCTACCAGGGCTGGCAAAGCATAGGGAGTCTCTGCCCAGTGCATGGTCCAGGCATACATGCGGCGCAGCAGATTGCCAGAAGCAGGTGAATCGTGTGCTGTGCGGGGCAGGGGTGATTGCGATGTCATGGCAAGGCCGCATAGTGCAAACCAGCCCGGCCCACAAGAAAAACAACGCCAGGGTCGTGCTGCTTTTCCCCTCTCGTACCTTCAAAAGGCACGAAGAGTGCGGTCACGCAAGCGGAGTCGAGGAGCCTGCCCTTAGCCTGTCGAAGGGATCTTGAGATTCCTCCGCTCGTTACACTCGGTCGGAATGACAAACAAGATTGTCAACATTCTGTTATTATTAATAAT
>JAAYGZ010000436.1 GCA_012727515.1 Desulfovibrionales bacterium | reverse complement strand
CCAGCCCGCTTGGCATAAATTCCCGCAGTAAGTCCTGCTGGCCCCGAACCAATAATAACAAGGTCATGGTAATGGACCGCGTGCCCTGCCCCTGGGTCTGGCCGCGATTCCGTATCCTGTACAGGCTCAAGACTAAGTAATTGCTGAATAAAAATATGCTCTGGCTCTAGGCCCACAGTGGTAAGAGCGTTGTTATACACAGTATGCGGGATTGAGCCCACAGCATATTCCTCAGCATAGTCCTGATTTTCTGCGGTCTCGACAATTTCAGCCCGCACCAGATCGGGCCGTTCCACAGCAGCGCGAATGGCGTTTATGCTCTGCCCAGGGCAGTACGGACAGGTAGGGCTGACAAAAACTTTAATGTCCCGAAGTTCTTTGAGGCTGGCAAGCAAAGCAATACTGCTTTGGGTCAGACCACTTGCTCGCGCTGAAAGCATGGCCAAGGCATGCAGCAAGACCTGGCCTTCTTCACCAGCCGGCGCGCCAGTAAAACGAATCTGAAATACATCCGGGTCCAGCAGAAGTGTGGGAAATCGGGTGACCTGGTATCTGGCATTTGCCACTTCATCATTACTGTGGATGAAAACCTCTATTTTAGACGAAAGCTGCGCCATATCCTGCACAAGTTGTACAGCAAAATCAGCATAGGCATCATTGTGTCCAGACATGGTAAACACATGCACAGGCACGGTCTGGGCAAAGCCTTTGAAAAATTCAGCCAGCGCATCACGCTGGTCTTGAGGTAAAAACCATTCATGGGGTGTATTTTGTTCTGACATCACATCCTCCACAGCAAAAAAAGAATATGCTGATTAATTTCATCATTGCGAGTTTATGCCCTAGGGATATGCTGATTAAACCGAAATTCGTCATTGCGAACGAAGTGAAGCAATCCAAAATTATTGATTTAGCAATAAGTTACAGATTGCCGCGTCGCTACGCTCCTCGCAATGACTGATTTAATCAGCGCCTCCCTAGGGATCTGATTACAACGCTTGTAAGCAGCCCAGACAGCCCTATGCAGGGTCTGGGCTGTTTTCGTGAGGTGCGTCATGTCCAGATTACACGCTGTCTGCCCCTTGTGTCAGACCACGAATGCTATTGATCCTGCCCGCCTCCACCACAATCCAGTTTGCGCCAAATGCCAGGCCAGCCTGCTCCCAGCCCAGCCCATAGAGCTGACTGATCATACTTTTGACCGCTATATTCACCGCTCAACCCTGCCAGTTGTGGTTGATTTCTGGGCGTCCTGGTGTGGGCCATGCAAAATGATGGCTCCTGTCTTTGCCAGGGCCGCAGCAACCTTACACGGCCAGATTCTGCTTGCAAAAATAAATACCGAGACCTGCCCCGCCACTGCCGGACGTTTGACCATCCAGTCAATTCCTACGCTTATCCTGTTCCGTCAGGGCGTAGAAAAGGCCCGTACAGCAGGTGCCATGCAGGAAGCACAGCTTGTGGCCTGGGTGCGCAGCCAGCTGTAGCCTGTCTGCAGATGTGCACCTGTTCGAAAAACAGAAGAATGCTGCTGACGAATTTTTCTCTTGCATTTTTAGGCGCTCTTATATAGAAGCACCTTTCTTGAACGCGGAGAGGTGGCCGAGTCTGGCTTAAGGCGCACGCCTGGAAAGTGTGTGTACCTTAACGGGTACCGGAGGTTCGAATCCTCTCCTCTCCGCCATTATATCCCGGATACAAGCGAAGTCAGGTGGCGGAAACCCTGCCAACCCCGTCAGATCCGAAAGGAAGCAGCGGCAACAGTTGTTTTCGGGTACCTGACTTCCCTAGCAGGAGCGATATTCGTTCCTGCTTTTTTTATGCCCATTTTACTGCCCGTTATCTACGCTACCCTACCGGACGTGGCGGAACAGCTCTCAAATCAACCATTTTAATTAAGGCCACTCCTGATAATAAAAGAAATGCTCCAATGGCCTGCTCTAAGT
>JAAYGZ010000435.1 GCA_012727515.1 Desulfovibrionales bacterium | reverse complement strand
AGGTAATGAGATCTGACAGGGCCGGATTACACTGATAGAGCCAGCGTCGTGGAGTTACTCCATTGGTTACATTGGTAAATTTGCCCGGATAAAAGGCATGAAATTCCGGAAACAGCCGTGTTTTCAGAATTTGTGAATGCAGCGCTGCCACGCCATTGACGGTGTGACTGCCCACCACAGCCAGGTGTGCCATGCGCACCTGCTTGTCATGGCCTTCAGCAATAATGGATAAGCGTCGCACCAGCTCATTCTGACGCGGATAGCGCTCACGCACTTCGTCCAGAAAACGATGATTGATTTCAAAAATAATCTGCATATGCCGAGGCAGCATACGCCCCACCAGATCAACAGACCATACTTCCAGAGCTTCAGGCATGACTGTGTGGTTGGTATAGGCAAAGGTGCGCTGGCAAATGGTCCAGGCCTTTTCCCAGGCCAGAGATTCTTCATCCACTAAAATACGCATAAGTTCAGCAATACTGATGGCCGGATGCGTGTCATTGAGCTGCACTGTTACCTGATCTGGAAAACAATCATAGGAAGAATAATTGTTTTTCTGAAAACGCCGCATAATATCCTGAAACGTGGCAGCAACAAAGAAATACTGCTGCTTTAAGCGCAGTTCTTTACCTCGCGGACTGTTATCATTGGGATAAAGAACCTTAGAGATATTTTCGCTTTCAATCTTGGCCTGCATGGCCCCGATATAATCGCCCTGATTGAACTGTTCGAGTTCAAAATGTCGGCTGGAAATGGCCTTCCACAGGCGCATATTTGTTACGTTTCCATTCTGGTAGCCCGGCACTAAAATATCGCAGGCCATGGCCATAACAGTTTCCGTATCTGTCCAGCGAAATCGTTCATGGCCAGCGCTGTCCTCAAAGACTTCAACCCGGCCCCAAAAATGAACCTGGTACATAAAATTGCCCCGACTCAGCACCCAGGGAGAACCCTGGCGCAACCAGTTGTCCGAGCTTTCTTTTTGATACCCATTGTCCAGGGTTTGATAAAAAATCCCATAATCATACAAAATCCCATACCCATAGCCTGGAATTTTGCATGTGGCCATAGAATCCATATAACATGAGGCCAGGCGACCAAGCCCGCCATTGCCAAGCCCTGGATTCCATTCCTCTTCTATCAGATCGTCCAGATCAAGGCCAAACTCGCGCACTGCCTCGCGACACTCCTCTTCCAGGCCAAGAGCCTGAATGTAATTCATGAGAAACTGGCCAGGTAAAAACTCCAGGGACATATAGTAAACGCGCTTGGTAATGGAATCATAATAGCCTCGCTGCGTCTCCAGCCATTTTCCCAGCAAGCGGTCACGGACACTGTAACACAATCCCTGGTAATACTGTTCCTTGCGTGGAGGAAATGGGTCGCTGCCAAGGGTTAAGGCCACATGTTTCTGAATATCATCTTTTAGCACCTGAATCGTCTGCTCTCGGTCCGATTTGCTCATACTGCCTCCAATCCATGGGTATGTTAAAAAAATTACTATCAAAAAAAACAAACAAGCGCCACCTGGAAGGTTAGCGCAGGGCCGAACATGCCGGCCCTTGTCCTGTCATGAAAAACAAGGTGCCTGGCCTGGTTGCTGCGAAACGAGTACTTCTGTTATTTTTCCAATAATTTTCTCTTGTTATCTTGACGAAAACCAATGCGTGCCTGTATGCGCTGCCCCAGACATATATTTCCTGAACGGAAAGGAGGAACAATGAAAATTTTCGACTTGCTTGAACAATATGATTATGAACAGCTTGTTTTTTGCCAGGACAAAAGCACCGGGCTGAAGGCAATTATCGGCATCCATGACACAACATTGGGCCCTGCCCTGGGCGGCACCAGATTCTGGAATTATGAGACAGAAGACGAGGCCATCATTGATGTTCTTCGACTTGCCAGGGGCATGACCTATAAAAGCGCCGCATCTGGTCTTAACCTTGGCGGGGGCAAGGCCGTTATCATTGGCGATCCTGAAAAATTAAAAAGCGAAGCATTTTTCCGCGCTTTTGGTCGCTTTATCGAAGGGCTGGCTGGCCGCTACATAACTGCTGAAGATATGAATACAACCACTCAGGACCTGGCTTATGTGAGTGAAGAAACGCAATTTGTGTCCGGGCTGGAAGATAAAAGCGGAGATCCTTCGCCAGTGACAGCTTTTGGAGTTTTTCAAGGCCTTGTAGCTGCTGTCAACGAAGTCTATGGAAGCGATGATCTGGAAGGAAAAATAGTGGCTGTGCAAGGGCTGGGTTCTGTGGGCTACAAGCTGTGCAAGTATCTGGACAAGGCAGGAGCCAAACTTATTGTCACTGATATTCGCAAAGAACACATTGAGCGCGTTGTTAAAAAACTTGGAGCAACAGCAGTGGCGCCAGATGAAATTTATGATGCGCAGTGCGATATTTTTTCTCCGTGCGCCATGGGAGCCATTCTGAATGATTTTACCGTGCCCAGGCTCAAATGCAAGGTTATTGCCGGGGCTGCCAACAATCAGCTGGCCGAGGAAAAGCATGGCGATATGCTTGAAGAACGCGGCATTGCCTATGCTCCTGACTTTGTTGTTAATGCCGGTGGCATCATCAATGTGTATGAAGAATTAAAAGGATATAACAAGGATCGGGCCCTGACCCGTGCCGGCAATATTTACAACACAATCAAGACCATCTTTGCCATTGCCAGGCGTGATAAAATTCCCACGTATGTTGCTGCCAACAAAATGGCTGAAGAGCGCATTGCTGCTGTGGGCAAACTGGCAAAAATCCACCTCTAAAAAAGCACGAATCTGTTCTGCCATGTAAAAGGCCCGCACAAGCGGGCCTTCCTTGTCTTACCCACCCCGCT
>JAAYGZ010000434.1 GCA_012727515.1 Desulfovibrionales bacterium | reverse complement strand
TGTGGTGGGTGTAGCTCAGTTGGCAGAGCACCTGGTTGTGGCCCAGGTTGTCGCGCGTTCAATCCGCGTCACTCACCCCAGTAAACACCAAAGCAGAATCGGGTCCAGCCTGGTTCTGCTTTTTTTATGTGTCTAACCAGCGATTTGTATATCGCCCAGTCGAGGTTTGTGTGGATAAACTTATCATTGAAGGAAATGGTCCGCTCCGGGGCCAGATTCAAATCAGCGGCTCCAAAAACGCAGCCCTGCCCATTCTTTTGGCCACAATATTGGTAGATGGAGAAGTCTGCCTGTCGAATGTGCCGCAGTTGCGCGATATTGATACAACCATCAGACTTCTTGGTTTACTTGGCTGCCGTGCTGAACGCGATGCTGGCGATGTGCGGATTCACTCCTGTGACCTGAAGCCTGAAGCCCCATACGATCTGGTGCGCACCATGCGTGCTTCTGTGCTGTGCCTGGGACCGCTTCTGGCTCGTCTTGGTCAGGCCAAAGTATCTCTGCCAGGCGGATGTGCTATTGGGGCGCGCCCTGTTGATCTTCATCTGCGGGGCTTGGAGCAGATGGGCGCTGTTTTTGAACTGGAACAAGGTGATATTGTTGGCCATTGTGATCGACTGCGCGGTGCCCATATTCATCTTGATTTTCCCACTGTGGGGGGCACCGAACACCTGATCATGGCAGCGTGTCTGGCCGAGGGAGAAACCATTCTTGAAAATGCGGCCCGCGAACCAGAAATTCAGGATCTGGCCGAATTTCTCAATGCCTGCGGAGCACGCATATCCGGACACGGCTCCAGTGTTATTCGCATCCAGGGAGTATCTGCCCTGCATGCCTGCACGTACCGGGTTATGCCAGACCGCATTGAAGCCGGCACCTATCTGATTGCTGCAGGCATTACCAAAGGCAGGCTGGAACTGCTCGATTGCCCGGTTGATGCGCTGGATGCTGTAATTTTTAAATTACGGGAAATGGGAATGCACATTGAAAGCAGGCAGAACATGGTCTGTGCTTCAGCAGATGGCCCTTTGCGCTGCGTGGATATATCCACCCGCCCCTATCCGGGGTTTCCCACAGATATGCAGGCGCAGATCATGGCCCTTATGGCCTGCAGCCAGGGCGCTGGCGTTGTTACAGAAGGTATTTTTGAAAACCGTTTCATGCATGTTCAGGAATTATGCCGCTTGGGAGCAAACATTACCCTGTCCGGACAAACAGCCCTGGTGCGCGGCGTGAACACGCTGAAAGGCGCTACAGTCATGGCTTCGGATCTTCGCGCCAGTGCGTGCCTGGTCCTGGCTGGCCTGGCTGCCACAGGACGCACTGATGTGCGCCGTATTTATCATCTGGACCGGGGCTATGAACATATGGAAGTAAAACTGGCCGCAGTTGGAGCCAGAATTCACCGCGAGCAGGAATAACCGCCTGCGTAAAAATGGCGCCAGCGTGCCAGATGGCCTGGGCTGGAGATTTTTCAGTTGTAGTTAAGGAAACGCTGATTAATTCCACCTTTGCGAGCGACCAGCGGGAGCGTGGACCTGTCCCCGACAGGGGGGCCTGTATCCGTAAGGATGAATCTTGGCGGATGCGACAGAGGGTACTGGCAGAGATTGCCGCGCTCCCGCTGGTCAATCGGGGTCCACCATCAACTATCAACGGTCCCCATGTCCTATTTCGCTTCATGCTCATTTATTTCGATTTTCATAAATCCGCGCATATCTGCTTTCTGGTCGGGTGGTACGCCTACCATGAGCAGGTTCTGATCTGTCTTTTCGTTGGCATTTTGCACCTCCTCAGCCCAAAGAGCGTAGCCGGCTTTTCTGAGAATACCTCCTGCCTGACGTGCCTGGGCCTGATTTAAGGGGCCAAGGAGCACCCAGGGTTTATGCGTGGCTAACAGCTCATGCCCTGAGCTGAGTACATCATGAAATACAAGGGGTGGCTGCACAATCAGCAGACGGCACATGGGCAGCTTAATGCTGTCCAGGGCTGCTGTCGGTACATCTGTCTCATAGCAGGCATTGCCCGGCTGGTGAGGAGCGCTTTCGCTATAGGGGTCTAAATCAGGCAGGCTGACCGGGCCCCTGCTGGATGATGGCAGGCACTGGTGCAGATGCAGGTTGTCCAGCCCGGCCAGCATAAAATGCGCGGCCTGGGTTTGGGCATACAGTCGGCGTGGCTCCCACAGATGATATACGCCACGCGGATAGATACGCTCAGCCAGACCCTGCGCGGCCAGGCCCGTGCCAGGACTGCAATGCACCACCACGCTGCCATGACGCACAATAGAGCCGCCCAGTTCAAGCAGACGTTGAGTGACTTTTTCCCAGGCCGGGCCGGGGTGTTCAGCGTGCCAATGCAGATGTTCAGAAGCGGCCAGGGTAGCGGGCTGCACCTGGCAGAAACGTTGTCGCAATGCCTGTTCAGGAGCAATATGCAGTTGTGCCGGTGCCTGGACAAGCAGTTCAGGGCGCTTGTGCATCTGCTCTTGCAGAAGTGGCCACAGAGCCTCGCCTTTGAGCTTTCGCCAGGCCTGCTCGTACTGTGCAGCCATGGCGTCCCATTCTTCAAGGTCATCGGTTTTGCTGCGTCCCCAACCAGGCAGCTCCCTGGCCTGGGGCAGAAGCAGAGCACTCATGTGCGGATAATATGGATAAAGGTCAGGGGGCAGTACATTGGCCAGGAGCAAGGTGGGAGTGGCGCAGGCATCGGCCACGTGCTGGGAAAAACTGTCAATGGTGAACAGGCCGTCAACCTGAGCAATCAGGGCCATGAACTTGCTTGGCGAGTCAATCTGGCCATCCAGATCAAGAAGACGCGAATGTTTGAACTCCAGTGTAAAATCCACAACCAACTGTATATTCTGATTGGTCGCCAACAGCTTTCTGGCAAGACCACGGGCCTGAGCCAAGCCAATACTGCGCAGCGGCACTGAAGCGCGGTGACAGAACAATATGCGCTGTTCTGCTGCCTCAGAGCGTAGTAAACTGGCCACTGCCTGCCAATCGCTATAAGGAAGATGAATGTGATTGCGCTTGTCAGCAGCAGGTATATCCTCTGGCTCCAGCCCCATCCACCATAAATACCAGTCCACTGTGGGCATACCGTTGTACATGGGCTGGGAGAGCAGATGCGAGGTATCAAAATGGGCATCATAGCTGCCGAATTCAGCCAGGGACAGGCCACTGTCATAGACATTGCGCACATAAGGCAGGCGTAGCAGCATATCGTGGCAGCCAGGACTGAATTTCCAGCCCAGAAGCACATCAACGCTGAATTCGCCCAGTTCAGCAGCCAGCACTCTGGCAACCTGGGCAAAGGCGGTACTGCCCATGAGATTGTCTCCCAGGTTAGAGCCAAATCCATTGACCAGAGCCAGACGAAAGTGGCGCTTGTGCGGCAGGCGCTGACGCAGCAGGTGCAGTTGCTGGCGCAGAGGGCTGTTTTCCTTTTGATGATCCTGGGTTTTTCCGTGTTCATACAGTCCAAGAGAGATACGCCCCAGACGCGGCGGGAAATACTCCCACTTGGCGATTTTGTGGCCCGTAGCCAGGCTCAGCCGACTTTTGACGGCTTCATCATCAAGCTGATATTTTTCTTTAAGCAGATCTTTAAGGATAAGGTATTCATCAGCACCAAGCTGAACC
>JAAYGZ010000433.1 GCA_012727515.1 Desulfovibrionales bacterium | reverse complement strand
CTGGGATATGGGTCATCCAGGCTTCCAGATAATGAGAATGTTGGCATCCAGCGGAAAAAATCCCGGCCTTAACCCGCACGGTCATGGGAAAGCTGGACAGCCCTCCACTTAAATACCTGAGTTTGGCTGCATGATTGACAATCATGTCTGAAGCCAGGGTGATGAATGGAAAAAACATAACCTCCACCACTGGCTTAAGGCCCATACAACTGGCCCCCACAGCCAGGCCAGCTATGGCCGCCTCACTCACAGGAGTATCGCGCACTCGGCGTGGACCAAAACGCTCCAAAAGACCATGGGTGGGTAAATGGGGATTAACATGAATGGAGGTGCCCACACCCTCGCCAGCCAAAAACACGGTTTCATCCATTTCCATGGCCAGGGCCAAAGCTTCAGCAATAGCTTGTCCAGTACTTTTTACACTCATGCCTTAACCCTCCTGTCCAATGGGATTGGCGTACACATGATCCAGGGCCTCTTCAGGGGCTGGGTACGGACTGGCATCAGCAAAGGCCACGGCCGCATCCACTGTTTGTACTGCCTGTTGTCTCAGGACGTCACGAGAATCCAGGAGGCTATCGTTCTGTAAAACCTGCGCATAGCGATCGATGGGGTCACGCAGGGCCCAAGCTGCCAGTTCGTCCTTATCCACATAATGCTGCGGATCATGTTCACCATGTCCACGCATGCGATAGGTCTGGCATTCCAAAAGAGCCGGGCCTCGACCATCGCGACAATATTGAAAAAACTTCCAGGCTGCAAAATACACGGCTTCCACATCATTACCATCCACTACCTGGCCAGGCATGTCATAACCTGGAGCACGATCCGCAATTTTTCCAATGGGACAATGCACGTCATGGGCCTGAGCACCAGCCCAGCAATTGGATTCACATACAAAAAGCACTGGCAGTTTCCACACTGCGGCCATGTTCATGGCTTCGTGGACACTACCTTCAGCTGCAGCACCATCCCCAAAAAACACACAGGTAACCGCCTGTTCCTGACGATAATGCTGAGCAAAGGCTGCGCCCATGGCCAAAAGTGGAGCAGCTCCCACCACAGTGGAGGTCATGAGCACGTTGTGGGCAGGATCAGCCAAATGCAGGGTGCCGGACTTGCCACGATTTAAGCCCCCCTCTTTACCCATGATTTCCGCCATCATGGCTCCAGGGTCCACACCCCTGGCCAACATATGTCCATGACTACGATGGTTAGTGACAATGACATCCTGTTCGGCCATGGCCCGCACCACGCCAGCGGCAATGGCTTCCTGGCCGTGGCAGGTGATCTGCATACCTGGCAAGCGGCCCTGTTCATGGGCCATTTGGGTGATGCGCTCTTCAAAGGCGCGAATAAGCAGCATATCCGTAAAGAGTTTCAGGCGCATCTGGTCGTCAAGCTGTGGCTGCATGGTCTTACCTCCTGCAAAAATGAGTACAAAAAAAAGTTGTATCACCGTACCAAGGAAAAGTATGCTGGGCAATGTCTGGAAGGTATAGAAAAGAAAAGTAACAGGGGGTGATTCTCTAGCTTTAACACTTAATCCTCACCAATGTCTTCCTTCCATATCGCCGGATTTTTATCAATGTATGCAGAAATCATCTGCTCGCACTCTTGGGATTTCATATCAATTACCTTAACACCATTCTCTCGCAACCACTCAATGCCGCCAGAAAATGTCACGGATTCGCCAACAACCACTGTTCCGATTCCAAATTGGCGTATCAGGCCGCTACAGTACCAGCACGGAGCAAGGGTCGTCACCATGACCTTGTCTTTATAGGTTCTCTGCCTTCCTGCCTTTCTGAAGGCATCGGTTTCCGCATGAACAGAAGGGTCATCCTCCTGAACACGCCGATTATGCCCAGCCCCTAAAAGAACTCCGCTCTGCGTAAATAGTGCTGCGCCAATGGGAATACCTCCTTCATCCAGCCCTTTTTGTGCCTCATCAATGGCAACGTGGAGCATTGCTTGATACTCAGCTGTGTTTTCCATCTTCTGAACCTCAATTGCAGTGGGCAAAATGTTAAAATGAATGAGCTACAAATATAGCCACCCGACCAATGTAGCAGACGCTTTCACACCTGGCACTTCCACGATGCATCAATGTCCACGGCATTGCAAACGACTTCAATCTCCGGCCAGTGCACAGCGCACCCTGCTGTGTCTGGTGCAGCAAGTCCTGCTAAGTGGCACCATACCTGAAAAATCACAATTGCAACACAGATAGTGCGCAATATATTTATGGCTCAAAATCCGATATGTTAAAAATCCGCCAGGTCTATTTTCCCACTGCAATTTTTAACGCTATAAACACAGCCTAGAACCGTGCAGATGTGACACTATTTTCGGTAAAATTCCTCCGCCAAGGAT
>JAAYGZ010000047.1 GCA_012727515.1 Desulfovibrionales bacterium | reverse complement strand
CGCCGTCTCTGGCCCGGGACATAGCTGCGGTGGCAGCTCGCAAGGGTGTGCATTTTCTGGATGCGCCTGTGTCGGGCGGTGATGTGGGCGCACGTAATGCAGCCCTGGCCATTATGGTTGGAGGAGAGCGCGAAGTTTTTGAGCGCACCACGCCACTTTTTGCGCACCTGGGCAAGATGATTCGCCATATGGGGCCAGTGGGCGCAGGCCAGGATACCAAGGTGTGCAACCAGGTTCTTATTGCCGGGACCATGATTGGTGTGGTGGAATCCCTGCTTTATGCCACCAGGGCCGGGCTTGACGCAGAGCAGGTCATTGACGTGATTGGCAGCGGCGCGGCTGGGTGCTGGTCTATCAACAATCTGGGGCGGCGTATTGTTCAGGATGACTATGCCCCTGGTTTTTTTATCAAACATTTTGTTAAAGACATGGGCATTGCCCTGGAAGAATCAAAGCGCATGGGCCTGTGCATGCCTGGCCTGGCACTGGTCGAGCAACTGTATGTGGGCGCTATGGGACAGGGCATGGAAAATTTAGGCACACAGGCCCTGTTTCGTGTTCTGCAAAAAATGAGTGGACTGATCTAGCGCATGGGCTGGCACATGCGGGTCTTTGTACTGTGTGTGGCGCTGTGGGTAAGTTTCCTGGGCCTGGCCCTGGCCCAGGAAGCTCCGAAGAAAAATGTGCTTTTTCTTAATTCCTACCACAATGGCTATGCGTGGTCAGACACAATTTTAGACGGCGCTCGCCAGACCTTGGAGCACAGTCAGGAAAATATTTACCTGCAAATTGAATACATGGATTGCAAACGCTATCCAGGCCGTGAAATCCTTGAAATTCTGTATCAGCATTTCCAGTTCAAATTCCAACACACAGACTTTGATCTGATCATTGCCTCTGACAATCATGCCTATGATTTTGTCATTGCCTATCATGACCAGCTTTTCCCTGACGTGCCTGTGGTTTTTTGCGGCATTAATGATGTGGAGCCTGAAGATGTGCCCATGCGCGACCACATGACCGGGATTCTGGAAAATTTTGATGTGCGTGAAAATGTGGGTCTGGCCACGCGCTTTCATGCAGGCAAGAAACGGCTGGTGGTTATCGGCGATCGCAGTCTGACCGGCATGGCCATTGCCAATCAGGTGCGGGAACAAATTCCATCTCTGCCCGCTGATATGAGCGTTGAATTCTGGACAGAATTTACTGTGGACGAACTGGCTGCCAAGGTGCGCCAGGCAGCTCAGGACAGCGTGTTTTTCTTTATTCCAGTGTACAAGGATCTGGGCCAGGAAGTCTATTCAGCCCAGGATCTTTTGCGCATTGTGTGGCAGAAAACCCATGTGCCGCTGTACGGGGCATGGGAATTTCTTTTGGGCCAGGGCATTGTCGGCGGGCAGGTCATCAGCGGCTATGACCAGGGGCAGCAAGCAGCAGAAATAGCCCTGCGCGTGCTCAGTGGTACGTCTCCGGCTGATATTCCTGTGATTCCCGGTCATCAGGGGCCACCCAAATTTGATTATGTCGTGCTTAAAACCCTGGGCATTTCCCAGGCCCTGCTACCGCCTGATAGCGTGCTCATTAACGCGCCTTCACCGTTTTATTCCATTAATCGTCACCAGTTCTGGACAATTATTATCAGCCTGGTGGTACTTGTTATTGTGCTCTTTGTGCTGATGATGAATATTCTGGAGCGCAAACAAATAGAAGTGCGCATTAAAAATCAGCTTTCGTTTTTGCGCACACTGATGGATACCTTGCCTATTCCCATTTACTTTACAGACAAAAAAGGCGAGATGAGCGGAGTCAATCAGGCTTTTGAGCACTGGTTTGGGGTGCGCTGGGCAGATGATGTGGCGCATTCTGATACAACCCAGTGGTCAGCATCCCGTTTTGCCTCGCTTCTGGATACGCGCATGCAGTCCTATGAAACAGCCT
>JAAYGZ010000432.1 GCA_012727515.1 Desulfovibrionales bacterium | reverse complement strand
CATCTGTACATACTGCTCAAGAGAAGCTGTAAATGCATTGACAAAAGGGGCATACGCAGCAGATTTTTTATTTAAATTCTCTGGAATCCTCAATACTTTGGTTATGTAATGACGACTTGCACATTGCGCCGTGCGATAGGCAAAGCAGATAACCACAGGAGCTTTGGTTAAGCTGGCAAGGTGGTATGGCCCCCATGGGATAGCAATGTTTCCATCTAAAAATGGAGCAGGAACACTATGGCGAGGGTTACCAAAAGGCCTGTCTCCCATAAAGGCCACCACTTCTCCTCGTTGCAAGGCTAAAACCATAGCAATACTGCTTGCAGCTCCACCTTGTGGGTCTATAATGCGGAATGGAGGGATATTCGGGTTATGCTCAAAATAGTTTTTATCCACATTGTGCGCGTCATTGTGCATAATGACGTTCACAGGACAAGTCAGTAAATGCTGCAAGCCCATCATGGTGGTTTGCCAAGGTCCAACATGGGCAGTTATAAAAATAAGTCCTTTTTTTTCAGAAAGTAAGGATGCGAGTGTTTTTTCATCCTCTGCAGATGCTGATGCTGCGTAGATACCAAGAATGCCCGTAGTGGCCCTGTCCACCAATACTTTGCCAAAAGTCCATTGTAAAAGCCATCTATGTTTGGCCAGGGCAAAACGACTGGCACGGGGAAAACGCTTGTGCAAATAGGGTGCACTACGTTTTTGCACGGCAGGCAGGCACCAGTACCAGCTTACAACAAAGAAGAGTGCCGCGTAGGCTATGCGCCAGCCCCCCCAGCGGATAAAAAAATAAAAAATGCGGTGCTGCCACTGGGCTCCAAGGCTTTTGCTTGACCATTTTTTTGGGGGATCCTGTTGCAATGGGAGGGGAGTTTGCGCTGCCACCCTGCGTGGTGCTGTTTCTGCCTGTGCAAGTTTTACCTGAAGTGCGCGTGCCAGAAAAAATGTAATTCCCCCTATGCCTATTGCCAAGACAGGGGCGACCACAAGTGAGCCTACAACCCAGTCTGCAAATCTATCCAATGCCTCGTAGCCAAGTGTTTGCACGGAAAATTCCGTTAACATCTGTCCATTGCGTATAAAGTAGCCAGTCAAAATGCACAGCGCCGGCACAAAAGGAGGAATACACAGCTGGCTTACTGCAAGTCCCATGATTTTGTTCAGCCGCAGAGCCCCTGCTGCCAGAATAATGGCAATGCTGTGCAGGGCAATAAGTGGAATAGATCCCAAAAAAATTCCCAGACTGGCTGAAAGGGCAAGATTACCTGGGGTTTCATTCTGGCTCAATAATAGGCGCAAAGAATGCAAAGGGCGCAGCGCTGTGATGGTTCCCTGGTCTGTGTGTACATATTTTTTGTGCGGTACGGGCATGATGGAACGAAAGGTCAGTCTGGTATTAAGCAAGGAAATACGAATATTATCAAGCAACGGTTTAAAGTGGGAAATGCGTTGTTCCTTGGGGGGATAATACACCGTAATGGGAACATCGTGTACGGCAAAGCCAGCCCACGATGCCCTGACGAGAATTTCTGTCTCAAAGCTATAGTGTGTCTCCGAGCAGGAAACAGCCCCCAGTACGGCAATGGGGTATGCTCGAAAGCCACTTTGGCTATCACCAATAATATGACCTGTTTGTACTTTGAACCAAAAGTTGGAAAACATCCTGCCAAACCGGGAAGAGCCAGGTACATTTTTTGTGGCAAAGTTGCGGGTGCCTACCACAATGGCCATGGGGTGCGCCTGGCACGTTGCCAAAAAAACAGGAATGTCTTCCGGGCTGTGCTGGCCATCGGCGTCAATGGTAATAATATGAGAAAACCTCAGTGATTCCGCCTTGCGAGCAGCAGTTATGATGGCCGCCCCTTTGCCGCGATTTGTATCATGGCGTATGTAATGCACATGCAGGTCACACAAGGGGTGATCCGGGTTAGTAATTGTTGTTGCCTGCACGCCCGAGTCTGGCAGCGGGGGCATGTCTGTACTGCCATCATCCACAACGAGTATGTGTGGATGAATGCGCTGCACCTCAGCAACTACCTGACGTAATGTGTGACTATGGTTATAAACAGGAACAACAACAAGGAAGGTTGGAAAGGTGTGCGACATGGTGAATTTGTTATGTTCTCTGGTAAAGATAACGTGGTAGTTATCAACGTGCCAAGTGGACAAGCGTGTCCCACAGGATACCACGGTACCCCAGGCCACGCAAGGCACGCATTTTTTGCGCGGCTGCGGCTGGGGGGTACAGGCGAAGCCGGTTGCCTCTAAACGAGGCGAGCAGCATGGTGTGCGCTTCCTCCTGAGTAAGTTGTGGTGAAAAATAGTATGTGGGCAGCAGGCACGGGTTATCCTGCGTGATCACTTGGTGGCGAATGGCCAGGCTATGCAGTGGAGTTCCAGGCAAAATGCGCACCCCAAGAAAAGGCATTACCAAGCAAGGAGGCAATTTGTTGAGGTTGTCCAGGCCTTCGCGCAAGGACTCTTTTGTTTCGCCAGGACCGCCCACAATAACAAAATGGCAGCAAGGTATATTTTCTGCAACACACGATTCAGTTGCTTTATGCGCTGTGGCAAAAGAAAAATTTTTGCCCATTGCCTTGAGGGTAATGTTTGCGCAGGCATCAGTTCCTAGTTCTACTGCCTTAAGCCCGGTAGCCTTGCACAGGGCAATGTGATCACGCTCCAGCCCAGTAGGCTGGAAAAATGCCGTCCAGGGAACAACAATATTGCGCTGCACCATCATTTCCACAAGAGTCAGCCAATGGCCTTCCGTGTCGTTAAATACGGAGTCGGTAAAAAATAGTTCTGTAAATGATATGGTGGACTGCAATCGTCGTATATCTTCAATGACAGCTTCAGGCTCTCTTGTCCGAATAGTTTTGCCTTCCAGAGATGGGTACGTACAGTAAATGCAGTTATTTGGGCACCCACGTTTGGTGTGCAGGTTTACCACGCCACTGGCTTGGGCATAATACTCAAGCAGCGTGGGATCAAAGCTGGGGGCAGAAATGGAAGCACCAGAAAGTGTTGTCCCGGAAATGACAACACGGGGCAAAGGGAGTCCTTGTTCTATGCGCTGTACAAGTGCAGTCACGGAGAGCTCCCCTTCCCCTGCAACGGCGCAGTCTGCCTGGCAATAGTCACAAATGGCCTGCGGCATAATGGAAACAGCAGGCCCTCCAAGAATAATAGGTACACCGGGCGTATGCGTCCGGATAATTTTTACCACCTGTTTTACTGCATCCAAAGCCCAATGGGAGTCTGGTGTGAGCATATCTACGTTATCAATGTTTCTTATAGAAATCCCAATCATTTGTGGTAAAAATTGATGCAGTAGAGTTTGCAGTGGTTTGGTATGGCAAAGAAAATCTGCCTGGAGCACTTCATGTCCATGCTGTTGCAATGCAGATGCAACAACGGACATGCCCAAGGGGTATGTAGGGTAGGGTTCAACTTCTTTATTAGTGGCCAACAAAAGCACACGCATCAGGAAAATGCTCCTGATTTCCACTGCTCACAAAATGCTGCAAAAAAGGCTGGCTGCTCCATGAGCAGTTCTCCCTGGGCATTTAAAAAAAGCTGCACAGTATATCCTGTGGTGACTATTTGCTGGCGTTCGTTGGTGATGGTGTACGCAAAATTGATGCGAGCGGATTCAGACCAGTGCAGCCATGCTGTTATTGTACACATTTCCCCAAATGTAAGCGGGGCTATGT
>JAAYGZ010000431.1 GCA_012727515.1 Desulfovibrionales bacterium | reverse complement strand
TTGCCCTGGGCGCTATTGGAGCAACCTGGGCTGCTCTGACCTTTCCGGACTGGCCCTGGCCTCTGCTCCTGCCGCTCATGCTGGTCTGTGCGTCTCTGGCCGGAGGATTATGGGGCCTTATCCCTGCTCTGCTGCGCATTAAGCTCAAGGCTCATGAAATCATCGTAACCCTGATGCTGAACTATGTGGGCATTCTGCTCCTGGATTACCTGGTGTACGGCATGTGGAAAGACCCATCGAGCTTTGGCTTTCCCATGACCCGCGAATTTTCCGGCTCAGCCATTATCGGCCATATCGGCTCAACGCGCCTGAGCTGGGCCCTGCTTTTGTGTGTGGTTATTGGCGCTCTGATCACTCTTTTTCTGCGTTTTACCCGTCTGGGCTATGAGCTGCGCGCCTGTGGTGAAAATGTACGCGCTGCTCGCTATGCGCGTCTGCCCTATACTGGCCTGGTTATTTTTGTCATGGTTGCCAGCGGCGCCCTGGCTGGCTGGGCCGGATTTGTCGAGGTTTCCGGCTCTGCAGGCCGTTTGCAGCCAAGCATTATGTCTGGATACGGATACACGGCCATTGTGGTTGCGTGGCTGGCAAACCTGAGCCCTGTGCGCATTGCAGCCGCCTCATTTTTACTGGCCGGGTTGCGGGTAGGCATGGAGACCCTGCAACTGGACATGCAGGTGCCTGCTGCCTTCGGAGGCATTATGGAAGGCTTGGTACTGCTGACAGTGCTGGCAGGAGGATTTTTTTCACGCTACACCCTGCGCGTGCGGAGGCCTGGATGACCCCGGAAATTCTGCTCTCTTTACTGGCAGCCACTGTGCAGGCCGGAACGCCTATTTTATACGCTACGCTGGGAGAAATTCTGACTGAAAAAGGCGGCGTCATCAATCTTGGCGTGGAAGGAATGATGCTGGTTGGCGCGTTGGCCGCATTTCTTACTGCCCTGTACACCCAGTCTCCTGTACTGGCTTTTGCTGTGGGCGGATTGGCCGGAGCAGCCATGGCTGCCCTGCACGGCGTGGTCTGCCTGTGGTTTCTGGGCAGTCAGATTGTTTCTGGCCTGGCCCTGACTATTTTCGGCACTGGCCTGGCCGATTTTTTTGGCACAGCCTATAATGGGATTCAGGCACCGGGGTTTAACAAATTTTCTTTGACAGTGCTCAGTGACCTTCCTGTGTTGGGGCCGATCTTTTTTCGCCAGGACGCTCTGGTTTATGTGTCGTATGTGCTGCCCGTAAGCCTATGGCTTTTTCTGCGCTACACGCGCTGGGGCCTGGCCATACGGACTGTTGGAGAAAGCCCTGCTGCGGCCAGAGCTGCGGGCCTGCGCGTACAGTTCTGGCGCTGGGCAGCCCTGCTTGGCGGTGGCGTGCTCATTGGGATGGGCGGAGCCTATTTAAGTCTGGCCTACACACATTTATGGACCAATGGCCTGACTGCTGGCCGGGGCTGGATCGCCGTGTCCCTGGTTATTTTCGCGTTCTGGCGTCCTGGTCGGGCCATGCTCGGAGCATATCTGTTTGGCGGGGTCATGGCCTTTCAGCTGCGTTTACAGGCCATGGGCACTGTGCTGCCTTCATCTATCCTGCTTATGCTCCCCTACACCCTGACCATCATCGCTCTGTCCATGTCCTCCTGGCGAGGCAACCAGTCCAAGGCTCCAGCCGCCCTTGGAAGACCTCTTGAACCTTGTGAATAAGGAGCGCTTATGTCTGATAGCAGATACCAACGGATGTACCCTATTTCCTGGGAACAACTGCATCGTGATGCCAAGGCCCTGGCCTGGCGACTCATTGATTCGGATTTTTTTAACGGCCTTATTGCTGTGACCCGTGGAGGGCTTGTGCCAGCCGCCATTATTGCTCGTGAACTGGATATCCGCCTGGTGGATACAATTTGTGTTTCCAGCTATGACTGGCAACAGCAGAAAGGCGATGTCAAAGTGCTTAAAGGTATTCCCGGCAATGGCGAGGGCTGGCTCATTGTGGATGACCTGGTGGATACAGGCCGCACAGCCAAGGTCATTCGCGACCTGCTGCCCAAGGCGCATTTTGCCTCTGTCTATGCCAAGCCTGCCGGACGCCCTTTGGTGGACACCTATGTGACAGAAGTCAGCCAGGATACCTGGATTTTATTTCCCTGGGACGCTGAATCACAGTTTGTACAACCCATTGCAGGCCAGCGCCAGCCCTAGTTGAGCATGTCCGGCCCCACCTCCTCTGCCCTGCCTGTGGTCAGCCTGCGAAAAATCACCAAGATTTTCGGTCAGGTACGCGCAAACAGTGCGATTAACCTGGATATCTATCCTGGGCGCATCAAAGCGCTCCTGGGTGAAAATGGGGCTGGAAAAAGCACCCTTATGTCCATTTTGGCCGGGCATTATTTACCTGATAGCGGAGAAATCCTCATTCATGGCCAGGCCCGGGCTTTTGGCTCTACCAAGGATGCTATCAAGGCTGGCATTGGCATGGTCTATCAGCATTTCATGCTTGTGGACGCCATGACCGTGGCAGAAAATGTCTTTCTGGGCCAGGAGCCGAGCTTTTTTCTGTCCAGACGTAAGCTGGAAGAACGAGTCTCAGAGCTGGCCACCACCTATGGCCTTGACCTTAACCCGCGTGCGCAGGTTGGGGATTTATCCATGGGAGAACGGCAGCGGGTGGAAATTATTAAATTGCTGCAACGCCAAAGCCAGGTGCTCATTTTTGATGAACCCACTGCCGTGCTCACGCCCCCGGAAGCAGAACAGTTGTTTGTTGCGTTGCGCACCATGGCGGCCCAGGGCAAGGCCATTGTCTATATTTCCCATAAACTTGGCGAAGTCATGGCCCTGGCTGATGAAGTGGCTATTTTACGCAAAGGCCAGATCATTGACGAGATTGCGGTGCAGGATGTGCATTCTCAGGCTGATCTGGCCCAGCGCATGGTTGGCCGGGAAGTTCTTTTGCAGGTGGAGCGCACGCCCCTGGAGCCTCGCCAGAATGTACTGCGTATGCAGGGGGTGTGCAGTGGGATGCTGCGTGACGCAACCCTGCGAGTCCGCAAAGGCGAGATTGTGGCCGTTGTGGGTGTGGCTGGCAATGGACAAAAAGAACTGGTGGAAACCATTTGCGGATTGCGCACCCCGGACCAGGGCGACATTTCTATTTTAGGCAAAACCTGGAAGGAATTTTTTCATAACCCGCCCTGGCAAGGGGGCTTAAGTTATGTCCCGGAAGACCGCATGGGCCTGGCCACGTGCAGTCACATGGACCTGGTGGATAATTTTTTACTGACCACCCGCCAGGGCTATTGCGCTGGAATCTGGCTCAGACGCGAACAGGCCCGGGCCAAGGCTCAGGAACTGATCGAACTTTTTCATGTTGATCCTCCTGATGTACGTTGCCTGGCGCGCGAACTTTCTGGCGGCAATCTGCAGAAAATGGTGCTGGCCAGGGAATTTCATCGTTGCCCGCGTCTTATTGTCGCTGAACAGCCCACCCAGGGCCTGGATGTATCGGCCATTGAAGATGTCTGGGCCACGCTTCTTGCAGCCAGGGAAGAAGCCGGGATTGTTTTGGTCACAGGAGATCTGTCCGAAGCCCTGGCCCTGGCTGATCGTATTGTTGTCATGTTTGCCGGGCGCATTGTGGCAGCCTTTGCTGCTGATGACCAGGAGCAGGTGCAGCGCATTGGCATGATGATGGCCGGCATGGATACCGCAGATGCGCCCACAGACCCGGCATTGCTGCCAGCCTGAAAAATGCTGATGAAAACGCCATTTCCAGTATTGATTCTTCTGGACTCCTGCCTGCGCCGGAGTGATAAAAACGCTTTAATCAGTATTCCCCTAACTCTTGAGATATACCATGAACGCCCAGTTACTTCAGGTTCATAGTGCTGGGCAGACCTGGACCCTGGAGCGCCCGGCAGACCTGGAATCCTTGTGGCAGGCCATGGACAGCACAGACCCGGAAGCAGAAGAGCATATCCCCTATTGGGTGGAATTATGGCCAGCCACCCTGGCTTTGTGTGGCTGGATAGAGCGCCAGAAGCACCTGCTGGCTGGGGCGCGGTGCCTGGATCTGGGCTGTGGTCTGGGGCTGTCAGCCCTTGTGGCCGCACACTTTGGGGCCACAGTGCTGGGCATGGACCTGGAGCCAGACGCCCTGCATTTTGCCCGCCGCAATGCCCAGCGCAACGCAGTGCCGCATGTTTTGTGGGCATGTATGGACTGGACGTCCCCTGCCTTGGCAGGCCAGGCATTTCACTATATCTGGGGCGGAGATGTATTTTATGAACAGCGATTTTTTGAACCATTGGAAGCGCTGCTGCTGCGCTGTCTGGCTCCGGGTGGACGGGTCTGGTTTGGCGATCCGGAGCGCACGGTTTCCCGTGATGTCTGGGCTCGTTTTACCCGCCGAGGCTGGGCAGTACGGGCCGTGGAACACATGATGGTTCCCTTTGAAGAGTCGCGCATGGACGTCAATATCTGGGAATTGCGCCGAAAATAATACCATACGGAGGATACGATGGGTCAGACTATTCGTTTTGGAGTATCGCTGGATTCTGAGCTGTTGGAAAAATTTGACGCCCTGTGCGAGGAAAAATGCTATCAGACGCGATCAGAAGCTATCCGGGATCTGATCCGCAACACCTTGGTGCAAAAGGAATGGGAAGATCTGAACCGGGTTATGATGGGTACCCTGACCCTGGTCTATGACCATCACCATTCGGACCTGGCCCAGAAAATGACGGAAATCCAGCATTCTAACCTGGATATTATTGTCACCTCCCTGCATGTTCATCTGGATCATCATAATTGCATGGAAGTGCTGATTCTGCGCGGCCCGGCTCAGGATCTTAAAGCCATTGCCGAGCGACTGATTGCCACCAAGGGGGTCAAGCACGGAAAGCTGAGCCTGGCCACCACAGGACAGGATTTGCCGTAATGCGTGATGTGCAAAGCGGCCCGGCTGATGTGGCCTTGCGCATTGACCGGGTCGGGGTAAAGCATCTGGCAGTGCCTCTGACTGTGCGGGACAGGCTTGGCGGCTATCAGCGCACTGTAGCCAATGTGGATTTAAGTGTTGATCTGCCTGCCCGCTTCAAGGGGACGCACATGAGCCGCTTTCTGGAAGCACTGCAAGGCATGGACGTGGCCCTTGATCTGGATTCGTGCAGGAACCTGATCCATGATCTGCGGGATCGCTTGCAGGCCCGCAGCTCACATCTGTGTTTTTCCTTTTCCTATTTTCTGGAGCATTGCGCACCTGTGACAGGAAGTCCGGCCCTGATGGACTATGCCTGTTTTTTGCGCGGAGTGTTGCAGGATGGTGCAGTGCAGCTGGTGCTGGGCGTTGATGTGCCGGTTATGACCGTGTGCCCGTGCTCCAAGGCCATTGCAGCAGAAGGAGCGCACAGTCAGCGGGCCGTGGTGCGCATGGAGGCCGGGTGCGGGGGAATGCTCTGGCTTGAAGACCTGATTGCCATTGGCCGGGAATCCGGATCATCGCCAGTGTATGCCCTGCTCAAGCGAGAAGATGAAAAATTTGTCACCGAAGATGCCTTTGCCCACCCTGCTTTTGTGGAAGACGTGGTGCGCAGCGCTGCCCAGCGCCTGGCAAATCATCCCAGGGTTCGGGGCTTTCGTGTGGAAGTGGAGTCCATGGAATCCATCCATAATCACAGCGCCTATGCCTGTATTGAACAGCCTGGGTCTTGATACTTTTTGCAAAGATCATAGAGAGAACGCATAGCCTGGAGGTGGAAGATGTCAGAACAGATCCAAGCCCTTGATGCCTTTGCTACGTCCATGCAGGTCACGGCTAATAATCTGGCCAATATAAACACAAACGGCTTTCATGCGCAGCGCGTGGATTTGGAGTCCGGGCCTGGAGACAGAGGGGTTCGGGTCCAGGATATTGTGGAAATCACCAAGGAAGGCCCTCTTGTTTCTCAATTAGATGAGCGCGGCGAAGAAATCACGGTTGAAGCATCTGATGTGGATGTGGCCACAGAAATGACCCAGATGATTCAGGATGAACGGGCTTTTGAAGCCAATGCAGTGACCCTGGCCTCGTATGAGCGCATGATTGGTCAGTTTATTGATGAAATGGTCTGACATGCCCATGCATCCATCCACTTCTTATGCCGTACGTCGTGAACGACTCAAGGCCCTGATGGACAGCCAGGGCATAACAGCTCTTTTGGTCCTGCATCCGGCCAATCGTTTTTATTTATCTGGCTTTGAACTACATGATTCTCAGTGCAATGAAAGTTCAGGCGCTCTTTTTATCTGCACCCACGGCCCTGACTGGCTGCTCACAGATGCCCGCTACCAGGATGAAGCCACGGCCTGGTGGCCTGCCGAACAGGTCCATATCTACACCAACCCACGCATTACCTGCATAGGGGAATTTATACGCAACGTGCATACTGGCCCTGTCTGGGTTGAAACCCAGGCCATGTGCGCGGATATGTACATGCAGTTGAGCCAGGCGCTGGACCTGCAGCCCAGCCCACGATTGATAGAACAACTGCGGGTCATAAAAGATGACGGTGAAATTGCAGCCCTGCGCCAATCATGCGCCCTGAACCACCAGGTCTATGACCTGCTCAGGCCTTTGCTGCAGCCTGGAATCACTGAGCAGGAACTGGCCTGGGAGCTGGAAAAGGCATTTCGGGAACAGGGCGCAGAGGCTCTAAGTTTTGCACCGATTGTGGCCTTTGGCCCACGAGCAGCCCTGCCTCATGCCACGCCAGGCCCACAGGTGTTGGCCCCGGAAACACCGGTACTCATTGATATGGGCGGACGGGTGCAGAACTATTGCTCAGATCAGACCCGGACCTGGTGGGCTGGAACTGCGCC
>JAAYGZ010000430.1 GCA_012727515.1 Desulfovibrionales bacterium | reverse complement strand
TGGATACAGCTGTGCAGGCCATGCGTGCCGGAGCCTATGATTACCTGTCCAAGCCCTATCATTTGGACGAGGCCCGGATTATAGTTCATAAGGCCCTGGAAAAACGCCTACTACGTCTGGAAGTTGCCCGTTTGCGCGAACGTGTCCATGACTGCGCCCTGCCCACCCCCCTGCTGGGCCAGGCACCATGTATGCGCGAACTCAAAACAACCATTGCCCGCATTGCTCCTTCAGATGTGACCGTGCTTATTGCAGGTGAAACCGGAACAGGCAAAGAAGTTGCTGCCCGCATGGTGCATCAGCTCAGCCGTCGTTCCCAGGCCAGGTTTCTGGCCATAAACTGCGGGGCCTTTAATGAGGAATTGCTGGAAAGCGAATTATTCGGCCATGAACAAGGGGCTTTTTCCGGAGCTACCCGCCAGAAAAAAGGCCTTTTTGAAGCAGCAGCAGGCGGAACGCTTTTTTTGGATGAAGTAGGGGAAATGTCTCTGGTCATGCAGGTCAAGCTCTTGCGGGCCGTGCAGGAACGCACCATCCGCCGGGTTGGTGGCACCGCAGATATTGCAGTGGATGTGCGCCTGGTGGCAGCCACAAACAAGGACTTGCCTACAGAAGTCGAGGCTGGTCGCTTTCGGCAGGATCTGTATTTTCGCCTCAATGTGCTGGTCGTGCACATGCCGTCCCTGGCCCAGCGCCGGGAAGACGTGCCCTTGCTGGCCCATTTTTTTGCTGACAAGGCAGCACGGGAAAATAGCCGCTCCACCCCGCGCATTTCTCAGGATGTGCTGGATATTCTGAGCCGCTATGCCTTTCCGGGCAATGTGCGTGAATTGCATAATATTATTGAGCGGGCCGTTGTTTTTTGCACTGGTGATGAGATTATGCCTGGACATCTTTCGCCTGAACTTTTTGAGGCCACCCGGCATCTGGTCCGGGCCGGAGAACGCCAGCCCATGACCCTGGAAGAATGTGAAAAAGAACAAATAGCCTGGACCCTGGACTATACAAAGGCGAACCGCACTGTAGCGGCCCGGCTCCTGGGCATTGACCGCGCATCACTATGGCGCAAGATCAAACGCTTTGGCCTGGCAACAGAGGACAAGGGCTGAGCTTTTTACATTGACTTCTGCCGGATTTGCCCGCATCAGCCCTTGCCTTATCCGTAGTATGTCCTGATTTACTTTTGTTTTTTTCTCCACTCTTGACCAGACTGCTCATACGCCCGTATGCTGAACCTGCTGTGTTCAGTCTATCCATCATATAAAAAACACTTTTTCAAAAATTAAGGAGGGTTTTATGAAAATAAATATCCGTTCTATTTCATTTCGCCTGGTGGTCGGAGGCAGTATGCTGATGGCCCTGGTACTGTTACTTGTTGGCTATTTTGCGACAAACAAGGCCGCAACTGCCCTGACAGAAATTGCCAGAGCCAATGCCCTGAGCAAGGCCCAGCAATTAGCTCTGGCTGTGGATGTAAACCTCTCGCTCCAGGAAACAGTGGTCAGCAGCCTGGCAGCAGATGGCGCACTTATTGAATTGATGCAGCAGGTCAAAGCAAAAGGGCTGGACAACGCTGACTATGAAATTGCCGAGTTACGCCCGATCATGCAACGCAAGGCAACCAGTCTGGGCAGTGGCTATGACGCTGTTTTTATCACTGATAACGCAGGCATCGCTGTTACAGGCGTAAAAATAACAACAAGCGAAGAATTTCCCCGACTCGACCTCTCTGAACGAAGCTATATCAAAGAGGCCAGGGCCAGTGGCAAAGTGGCCATGAGCGAAATTGTTCGTTCCAAAGATGATAATGCCCTTGTCTATACAGCCTGTGTGCCCCTGAAAACAGCAAATGGTGATTTTTTAGGGGCTTTTGTTGTGGGCATCCGGGCCCAGTCTCTGGTGGATTTGATTCTGCATGGCAAAGTCGGCCAGACTGGCTATGCCTTTATGACCAACAAGGCTGGTGTGGTGAATGTGCATCAGGATGAGTCGCTGATCTTAACTACTGATTTCAACACCATACCCGGCATGGAGCGTATTGCCCAGGCCACTGCACAGGGTGGCAGCGGACTGACTGATTATGTTTTCAAAGGCGTAGCCAAGATTGCAGGCTATAGCGAAGTACAGCGCACGGGCTGGTCAGTTATATGTACGCAGGATAAAAATGAATTTTTAAGTGCCAGCATTGCCACGCGCAACACTATTGCCCTTATTGCCGCCATTGCCATCCTGGTGACAAGTGGCATCATTTATCTTGCGTCCTTAAACATTACGCGCCCCATCAATGCTGCCATTGCCGGGCTGCAGGATATTGCCCAGGGCGAAGGCGACCTGACCAAACGCATGAAAATTACCAGCCAGGATGAAGTGGGTGAAATGGCTCAGTGGCTGAATGTTTTTATCGAAAAATTACAGACAATGATCAAAGAAATCTCCCTTAAGGCCACTAATGTCGGCGCAGGCTCTACCCAGTTGACTGAAGTTTCGCAGACCCTGGCTGGCGAGGCAGAAAATACATCAGCTCTGGCCCAGGCCGTGGCCACGGCCGCAGAACAAACAGGAGCCAACCTGCACACTGTGGCCGCTGCCATGGAACAGACCTCAACCAATGCACACATGGTTGCTTCTGCTGCCGAAGAAATGAGCGCCACAATCAGTGAAATTGCCCACAATGCGGAAAAAGCGCGTGATATTTCCAGCACAGCCGTGGGCCAGGCTCAGCAGGCTTCTGGAAAAATGGATGAGTTGGGCAAGGCCGCAGAACGTATTGGCAAGGTCACAGAAACCATAACCCAGATTTCTGACCAGACCAACCTGCTTGCCCTGAACGCGACCATTGAGGCTGCCCGTGCCGGAGACGCTGGCAAGGGCTTTGCGGTTGTTGCAAATGAAATCAAGGAACTGGCCAGGCAAACGGCCACTGCCACCATGGACATCAAAGATCTTATTGAAAACGTCCAGTCAACCACCCTGACCACAGGCGAGGCCATCAGCGCTATTTCCTCCGTGATCAGCGGAGTCAATGAGATCATTACCACCATTGCCACGGCAGTGGAGGAGCAGACAGCCACAACCAGGGAAATAGCCAGCAATATTTCTCAGGCCAGCCAGGGAATTCAGGAAGTTAATGAAAATGTGAACCAAAGCTCTGTGGTTGCCAGCGATATTTCCAAAAATATCGCCAAGGTTTCCGGAGCCTCGGCCAATATTTTGTCCAGTAGCGTGGAAGTTAAGGAAACATCATCAGCCCTGCTGGAGCAGGCTGCTGATTTAAATGCTATTGTTGGCGGATTTAAGGTCTAGGCAGGACACCATCAGTAGCGGCATCATGTTCAGTGATGCCGCTACTGATGATCAGAAAATACAATCAACGCTACTCACAGAACGCCCGTGCGATGCTGCACAAGAAAGCATGCCCTATACGCGCCGGGACTGCGTTTGTTCATAGGTTGACAAATGGGTCAGATACTTCTGAAATGATTGCGCTTCACCATGCCGGGGGTTCATCTCCAGGCATATCTCCAGCATATTAACGGCCTCTGACACCTGCCCGCCTTCGTGAAAAGCCCGGGCCAGATTAAAATACAGATTTTCATCAGTCTGGCAGATTTCAATGGCTCTGGCATAGTAGCGCCTGGACTCTTCAATCATCTTTTTCTTGCGCAGCTCTATGCCAAACTGGTTAAATAAATGCTTGTATTCAGGGCTGGCAAACCCTTCTAACGCGATCATCTGTTCAAACACAGCCTTGGCCTTGTCTGGCTGGTCATATTGCAGATAGGTCAGGCCCAGTCCAAAAAGAGCGCGCACGTTATTTTCATCAAGGACCAAGGCATTGTTATATTCCATGGCCGCAGAAAATGGTGCTCCATTGGAGCGGTAGCGATCCCCTTTGGCCACGGCCTTGGCAATGCTTTTCATCACCGGGCCAACCTTGCTCAGAAACAAATCCACTTCAGGCTGGTATTCAGCAATAAGCTGTTCCCACGTAATTTCTGTAACCGGCCCAGATGGTGCCCACTGTGCATTCAGCGACTGCAGCGCCAGGCTGCCTTCATCTATCTGGCGGGCATAAAAAAATAACGTGCTGTCTTCTTTTTTGGCTGTTGTGCCTGTGCCAATGGTAATGGTTTCGCGCTTGGAGCACACGCATTCCAGGCCCCTATCCGTGGCCATGCAATACTGTGAAGACTGGGCAAGAGAAGACTCGGCCCGGTCATGCTTGTGTCTGCTTTCTATCACAGTCAGATCCATCGTACCACCTGGTCTAAAGGTCGTCGTGTTTTGCGCTTGGGCGCTTTGATCCGGTAGCCAAAAGCAAGCATGTAGGCAACGCCATACTCAGTCAGATCAACTCCAAAATCTTCAGCCAGTACAGCATCCACCTTGTCCTGCACAAAACCCTCAATGGGGCAGGAATCAATGCCCACAAGCGCTGCCGCAGTCATCATGTTTGCCTGGGCAATATAACACTGCTTGCAGGCCCAATCAAACATGGCCCGCTCACTGTCTAAAAGCCGGAAGTCGGACTGCTGAAACGTGGCATAGTATGCTGTGCGGGCAGCAATGCGCTCTTCAGGCAGTTCCTGCACAGTATGCATAAAATCAGCAATAACTGCGCTATCATAGCGCAGAAGCGGTGTTTTCATGGCCAGGCAGACCAGAAAATGGCTGGCCGTGGGAATCTGCCCCTTGCCGCCCCAGGTATAGGGCAGGAGTTTTTCCCGGTAGGCCATGTCCTGCACCACAAGAAACTGCCATGGTTCAAAGCCGAATGAACTGGGCGAGAGCCTGGCTGTTTCCAGAATAAAAGCAAAATCCTGCTCAGAGATCCTGGCCTGGGGATCAAATTCTTTGCAGGCATGTCGAAACATAAAAGCGTCCAGTATTATCTGCCTATCCATATCGCCTCCTTGGCCTGTTGTTCTATTCCTGCATGGCATCTTTAATGATGAGCACCTGATCCAGATTATCAAGAAATACGTCTAAAATACGGGGGTCAAAATGTATGCCCCGGCCTGCACGCATAATGTCTAAGGCCTTGTCCAGGGGAAAGGCATCCTTATAGGGGCGTTTACTGGTCAGAGCGTCAAACACGTCCGCCACAGCACAGATTCGTCCTTCCAGGGGGATACTTCCCCCTGATAAGCCCAGGGGATAGCCACTGCCGTCCCATTTTTCATGATGGGACAAAGCAATGGTTGCGCCCATGCGGATATACTCGGACGTGCCTGATTCAAGGATACGCGCTCCTGCCGTGGTATGGGTCTTCATAATTTCCCATTCCTGGGCATTGAGCTTGCCTGGTTTGTGCAAAATATGATCAGGAATACCAATTTTACCTACATCGTGCATGGGGCTGCTGGCCTGGAGCAAATCCACAAAGCGTGCGTTATGGCCCAAACGCTGGGCAATGAGCGCACTGTAGCGGGCCATGCGGACAATATGGTTGCCGGTTTCCTCATCCTTGAACTCCGCTGCTGCTGATAAGCGCTGGATAACCTCAGCATGGGCCTGGTCAAGTTCCTGCAAGGCCCGGCGCAGTTACAGGGTCCGGGCTTCAACCAGTTCGCTTAATTCAAGCTGAAAGGATCTGATCTCATCCTGCTGGGCTTTGACTTTGAGCATAGAGGCAGCGCGCACGCGCAGTTCAAGCAAGTCCACTGGCTTGGTGATATAATCATTGGCCCCGGCTTCCACGGCTCGCAACCGGTCGGCCTTTTCTGCCAGAGTAGTGACCATAATCACAGGAATATCCTGAATATCAGGGCGCTTGCGCAGTGCGTGCACCATTTCAAACCCATTCATTTCTGGCATAAGCACATCGCACAGCACCAGATCAAAAGAAGAATCCAGAATTTCCAAGGCAACAATGGCATTTTCCACGCCCACTGAATCATAACCCAGTTGGCGCAGATAAAGCCGAAGCAGCATCACATTTTGTGGTTCATCATCAACAATAAGAATTTTTGGCACAGCCATATTGCCCCCTTACGCCGTTGCCCGTGCCGTGGGCGCCAGGATACTGACCACGGTTTCATTATCAATGTCAGAAGTGTGCATGGTAATATCATAGCCCATGGTCGTGGCTAACAATTTCGCGGAATACGTGCCCAACCCAGTGCCCTGTTTTTTGCCAAAGGTAATGTATTTTTCAAAAAAATGTTCCCGAATCTGCTTGGGAACCGCGCCTGTGTTGCGCACATGCACATAGGTCAAGGGGCTGGAGTGGCCTCTGAATTCATACTCTGGCGCATCTTCCGGAAGATCATCAAGATCAATGCACACCTCTGTGTCTGCAGGCGAGGCTTCAAGCGCATTGAGCACTATATTAGAAAGTAACGAACTAAGCAGACTTTCCTCTGATACCAGCAGACAGCGTGTTCCATTCACAACGGGCTGACCATTCCTGCGCATAAAAATGTGTACATTCTTTGCGGATAGTCTGGAGGCTTGCTGATGAATCAGCCGTCCCAGCACGCTAATAACATCCACGGCCCTGGGCTGATATTCATACGAGCCAAGCTCCATCTTGAACAGATCCAAAGAGCGATCAATCATGGCCAGCATTTTGCGCCCGGAATCTTCCAGAGCGTGGAGCAGTTCAGCCTGAGCAGCAGTAATATTGGCATCCATGGCCAGCACTTGCGGCAAACCAATGATTGCGTTGAGCGGAGTTTTCAGATCATGGCGCATGATGCGATCCACATCTTCTTTTAAGCGCTCCAGATCTTTTTTATCAGAAATATCTTCTTTAATGGCCACGTAGTGCCCGACCTGGCCATCTGTATCAAAAACCGGAGCAATAGACATAAGTTCCCAATATACCTGGCCATCCTTTTTGCGATTGCACATTTCTCCGCGCCAGGCATGACCTTGAGAAATAGTCTGCCACAATTCAGCATAAAAATCTGCATCATGCAGGCCGGATTTCAGTATGCGCGGGTTATTGCCCACTGCCTCGGCAAATGAATATCCGGAAATATTGCTGAAAAAAGGATTTACATATTCAATAATTCCATCTGTGTCCGTGATCACAATGGACACCGGAGAATGCTCCACAGCATTGTGAAATTTTTGCAGTTCTGCTGTTCGCGCTGCTACTTTTTTTTCCAGTTCACTGGCATAATTCTGAATGCGTTGCTGGAGTTCCTTGTGGGCATGAATATCAATATGCGTGCCCACCATGCGCATGGGTCGTTGCGCAGCATCCCGCTCCACCACACAGCCTCGGGCCAAAATCCAATGCCAGCCTCCATTTTTTCTGCGCATCCGAAATTCCACGTTATACGGCTCATTGTGTTCCACATGCTGGGCCACGGCAGCCTCCACAGCGCCAAGGTCATCAGGATGAACCCGCGAAGAAAACCCGTGCCAATTCTGTTCAAATTCATCTGGCTCATAACCCAGCATGGAAAAATATCTGGGACCGAAAAAAGCTGTTTGCGTGAGCAGGTTCCATTCCCAGATTCCATCACTGGCTGCTTCCACAGCCTCCTTAAAACGACGTTGTGAAACTTCCAGATCACGCTCTAATTTTTTGGCCACGCTTTGGTCTGTGTACACAGCAACAATATCCCCGGAAGCCAGCCGGTACACATAGTTCTTCACCCAGATATTGAGGCGATGGTCTGCATAGCGCTGCACAGGATAACTCTCAGGCTTACCTGTACGCCAGACACGTTGAAAAACATCCAGCAAGCCCAGCTTGATAATGCCGGGAAAAACATCCTCCACCCGCTTTCCGAGCACCTCTTCACGACGTACCTGGGTAGAGATTTCTGCGGCGCGGTTAAACTCGGCAATGACAAACGCCTCGCCATTTCCAAGCACCTGATACACAGCCACGCAACTATCAATGCCCTCAATCATGGCCTTATAGCGATCTTCGCTCTGCTGTCGGGCGTGTTCAGCCAGAACCTGGTCAGTAATATCGCGGTTAACTCCCCGGCGTCCTAAAACCTGCCCGCGTTCATCAATAATCGGGCTACAGGTATGGGCAATCCAGCGGATCGAGCCATCCGCGTGAAAGATGCGAAATTGCAGAGGCTCATGTCCAACCACCTCGCCATCCTGAACATGCTGCCTGATTACCTCCTGCTCATCAGGGTGTACAATAGACCACATAAAATGCGCATCCTCACGAAAATTCCGGGCCGGATACCCGGTGATCCGCTCACAGGCAGAAGAAACAAAAAGAAAACATCCGTCCGGGGCTATCCAGTAAATCCAGTCCGAAGAGCTATCAATGAGCAGGCGCAAGTTCTCTTGCTCCTGGCCCAAGCCAGACTGTTCGCACCGGATAGTTCCAGGAGTCGCGTCTGCGCCTGTTGCAGTGTTTACAGGCTGAGGTATACAGGAAGTCAGGACATCTTTCATCGTTATTTCCTTTGGTCGTGGATAATCGTCACCTACCATCTGATTTCCCATCCAGGTAAACGTGGATCAGGCTGATCCTGCCCTGCGTTGCAGGTTCCTTCCTGATCACGGTATTTGAGGCTGATGGCCATAAATTCTTCTTTATTCTGCAACAGAATATCTGCCAGGCACGGGTCAAAATGCTGGCCGCTTTGATTGAGAAAATGGGCGAAAATATCTTCCCAGGGCCAGGCCTGATGATAGACCCGCTTGCTGGACAGGGCGTCAAAAACATCAACCACTGCCACAATGCGGCCATGTACATGAATGTCTTCTCCGGTCAGCCCCTGGGGATATCCCTGGCCATCCCAGCGTTCATGATGGGTCAGGATAATCCGGGCCGCCACCTGAATAATCGGACTCGTTGAGTTGGCCAGCATATTGTAACCACGAGGGACATGGCTTTTAATGATTTCAAATTCTTCAGGTGTCAGGGGGCCTGGCTTATTTAAGATAGAATCCGGAATACCGATTTTTCCCAGATCATGTATCGTGGATGCCAGTTTGAGCATTTCTGCTTCCTCATCGCCCAGCCCGTATTTGCGGGCCAGAAGATGAGCCAGTTCTGCTACGCGCCGTACATGGCTGCCTGTTTCCGCAGACCGGCACTCCACTGTTTCAGCAATGTGGAAGATGATTTCTTTTTGCGTGTCTTCAATGCCTTTGTTCAAAAACAGATTATCAAAGGCCAAAGAGACATTGGTAAAAAAAAGCCTGAGCAAATCATGATCATTTTCAGTCAGCTGGCGGGTAATTTCAAAATATAAAAAATTCTCCGACCCGGTTCTGCACTGAAAATACCAGGCGCATTGTCCGTGGTCGCAGTAAAATCCACGCGGTTCTTCCTTGGCCTTCTCCAGCATGACATGCACCATCTCATCCCCAACCGCGTCCATAGACTGCCCCACCAAAGAGGCAAAATTTCCGGTCGCCGCCAGAACCAGAGACTCACCCCTGGTTCCGGATGCGGCCAGGCTTGAACTATGGGAGTAAATGGCCTCGTCTTTGAGCTGCAACAGGGCTGTTAATTGCCCCAGGGCGCCGCTGCTGAGTTTTTGCAGGGATTGCCGCTCAAAAATATCTGAAGATGCTTCAATAATGCGCTTTAATCCCTGTCTGTTGGCCTCAATGGTGGCAATAAAGGAATAACTGCGTAACGCTGAAATGATGGTCACCAGCATTTTTTCCAGAGTCAGTTCGGTTTTTTCCTTGTAGTCATCAATATCATAATCAAGGATCACCTGCGCAGCAGGGGCCTTGCCTGGTTGGCCAGTGCGCAGAATAATACGCACGGCACTGTTACCAAGTTCGTGACGGATAAAATGCACAAGTTGCAGTCCACTGTCGTCTGTTTCCATAACCACATCGAGCAGAATAACGGCAATATCCTGCTCTGAGGCCAGCAGAGCGCGGGCTTCCGGGCCACTATAGGCATGTAAAAAAGAAAAAGGACGATTTTGAAAATGCTGTCCCGCAAGCATGAACGTGGTCACAGTATGCACATCAGCCTCATCATCCACGATCAGTATTTTCCAGGGCATACTCTTTGTGGATGCTGCAGGCACAGGCGTTTCGTCTTTGAACAGAATATCATCAGAATCTATCATGCTGCCTCTTTATGCAAAGGAATCCGTATCTGAAAAACAGCCCCATGACCCGGCTCACTGCAACAGGTTATTGTGCCGTGCAATGTGCTGGTAACGATATTAAAAACAATATGCAGTCCAAGACCCGTAGAACCCTTGGCCCTGGCTGTGGTGCAAAATGGTTCAAAAATTTTACTCTGCACTTCAGGCAAAATACCGCGTCCATTGTCTGAATAGGTCAGGCACAGCTTATCTTCATGCACAGAGATGACAATACGGATCAGCCCGGACTGGCCTTCATCAAAGGCGTGAGTCAGGGAATTGAGGATCAAATTGGTTATAATTTGCGACAATGCCCCAGGATAGCTTTCAATGACCAGATTTTCATCGCATTCTGTTTCAATACGATGCGTGGTTTTTTTCAGCTTGGGCCGCAGGCTCAAAAGCACCTCCTGAATATAGGTATGCACATTAAAGCTGCGCCTGGCCTCTGAAACCTGATCCGCGGCCACCATCTTAAAACTGCGTATCAGGTCCGAGGCGCGGTGCAGATTGATAAGCGTCATATCCATGCCTTCACGGCTTGCGTCCAGGTATTCAGTCAAATGCGAGCGCTTCATCTCTCCCTGATGAAAAAGATCCGCCAGAATGCGATTTTTTTCAACCATGGTTGACGTGGCAGACAGGGCCACGCCCACCGGAGTATTGATCTCATGGGCAATGCCTGCCACCAGTTCACCCAGGGCAGCCAGTTTTTCTGACATAACCAGCTGACTTTGCGCCTGGCGCAGGTTTTCCAGGGCTGTTTGTAAATCTGCGTTGGCTGTAGCAAGCTGGGCTGTGCGTGTAAAAACGCGCTCCTCCAGTTCTGTGTTAAGCTGACAGCATTCTTCTTCAGCCCGGCGGCGGTCCTGATCATGACGTTCAAGGCGTTCAGCCATGCGATCAAAGGCCGCAGCAACCTGCCCCAGCTCTCCGTCAGCATGATCCAGGCCCGTGCGCGTGCGTAAATCGCCTGTGCCCAGACAACGTGCAGCAGCCATCAACCGCTCTACCCGGTTGAAAATTATGCGCGTGCCCACAAACCAGGCTGCTGACAAGGCCAGCAATGCGGCCAGGGTCAGAGAAACAACATTCCAGACCTCTGTACGCTTGGCTGCGGCCAGGGCCTGGCTCTCAGGCTGCCCCAAACGAATCATAAGCCCTTGCAAAGGTGTGTTGGGAAAATTGAGACGCTTAAAACTATAGAGCCGGCGCGTACCATCCACACCTTGTTCTAAAAATGTCCCTTCTTCCTCCAGGCCAGACATACGCGCAATCATTCGGGGCAGATCTGGCACCCAGGTATATTTTTCTGTTTCCGGAAAACGTGTCAGGCGCATGCCTGCTGCGTCAGTCAAGGTGAAAATAGAACCTTCTGACAGATGAAAATCATGAAAAATCGTTCCGAAATAACGCAGATCAAACGATGCAACCAAAGCTCCGCGCACCTGCTGACTGGCATCAAAAACAGGCTGGACAAATTCCATGACCACATGACGAGTGTTTTCAAGGAGATGATAGTGCCCTATGGTAAAGTGGCCACTCTGCACGGCCTCGGTAAAATAGCCTTTATCGTGTATTGTGCGCCACGACTCTTGCGCAGATTCTGCCGGAGACGCAGCCACAATGCGCCCGTGTATATCAGCCAGCGCCAGAGCAACAAAGGCTGGGTTATTGCTGCGCATTTCATCAAGTAAGACCTGGGCAGGCGCAGAATCTATATCATGAATTTCCTGCGCTCTGGACAAGGTTGCCAGCAGTAAGCGGGCGCTGGAGACAATCTGCTCATGGTGCAAGGCCATGACCTGAATCTGACGCAAGGCAGTGCTTTCAGCACCTTGAATGATATTTTTCCGCAACGAATAGCCCGTGAACACCATCATCACCAGGGCTGGCAAAATGGCTACAAGCACCAGAAAAATAAAATGGAGGCGAAGAGACGAGAAGGCGCGCATAAATCCTCCAGGCTCAGTGGGCACAAACTCAGTTGCAGGATAACGCCCACCCACCTGGGGTGCAAGGAATTTACCAGCAGCCCTGCCTGATAAAATAAACACAGGCTCTGCGCAGGCTGGAAACGCATGTGGTATGGATCATGGCCTTGCAGTACAGGCTGTGCAGCAGGCGCAAAGCACGGCCTGCCAGCCCTGAGGCCAGAGACAGATCTAGGTGCTGCGCCCGCCACGGGTAATGCACAGATCATGGAGCAGGCCATTGGATACAGAATAAATCCAGCCATGCAGATACAAGGTCTGCCCCTGGTCCCATGCTCGCCGCACAATGCTGTTGAGCGCCAGATTGCGCACCTGCAAGCGCACATTGAGTTCACACATATCATCAAGTGAGGGCGTATTATTGCGCTCCATGAGATCTTTGACGTTTTCCAGCCAGTGCGCCAGCAGGCCTGGAGTCTGGTCCTGCAACACGGCTTCAATACCGCCGCATCCATAATGCCCGCACACAATAATGTGTTTCACCTGCAGCACATCCACGGCATACTGCAATACGCACATCAGATTGATGTCTGTATTGATGACCTGATTGGAAATATTACGGTGTACAAAAACCTCGCCAGGCATAACACCGATTAACTGATCTGCCGGAACACGGCTGTCTGAGCAGCCTATCCATAAGTATTTGGGCTTGTGCTGATTTTCAAGAGTGCGAAAAAATCCGGGAATGCTCTTTTCCACATTTTGTGCCCAGAGCTTGTTATTTGTCAAAAGTGTATCAATTTCTTTCATCCATATTCCTTGTTCACATGATAATGCCCATGCTCTCCATGCAGGGAAAAATGTTTCCCAAACAAGGTAAGCCCGTGCAGCAGCGCACCCTATTTCAGCAGTCGGTTAATGATTTCCTTGTATTTCTGTTCAATAACATGGCGTTTTTTCTTAAATGAATTGGTCAGTTCCTCGCCAAGGGTGAATTCCTTGTCCAGAAAATGAATATTCTGCAATTTTTCATAGGGCTTAAAGCCTTTTTTGGCATTAAGGAGTTTATTCATTTCCCCGCGCAACCGGTCAAGAAGCTGTTTGTCATGCAAGGCGTCTTCGCGCTCTTCAAGAACATGATTATATTTTTCCAGCACAAATTCGCGCAGTTTTTCCAGATCCGGAACAATGAGCGCGCCCAGTCCTTTTTTATCCTGCCCGACCAGCACAGCATCCTGCACAAAGGGAAACATAGACAGGGTGGCTTCTATATTGGTGGGATCAACATTTTCACCGCTGGCCAGAACAATAATTTCCTTGGCCCGGCCAGTAATGACCAGCTCACCCGTCAGTGTCAGGCGGCCCAGATCACCAGTGCGTAAAAATCCATCCGGGCTGAAAGCCTGGGCCGTGGCTTCTTCATTGCGGTAATAGCCCACAAACACCTGAGCGCCACGCACCTGAATTTCGCCCTCTGTGCCCCTGGGCAGTTCCACATCATTGTCTCCGGTGATGCGCAGCTCAGTCTCGCCAACAGCAGGCCCGATGGTGCCAAAAATATCACATTGCAGCCCCCGGCCAGCAATGCCCGGAGAGCACTCGGTCATGCCATAGGCATTGATAATGCGAATGCCGATGGCATCAATCCATTCATCCAGGTACGGGGGCAGACTTCCTCCCCCACTGATGGCTGCCTTGAGCCTGCCCCCGAATTTTTCCTGAACCAGGACAAATTTCTTCTGCGCTATGCGATACGGCAGAGCCAGCAACAGATTCTGCGCAGCAGCCGTTGTTATTGCCCAGGCTCGGGACACAACATTTTGTGGAGCAAAAACAGGTAACTGATTGCGAATCACCCGCTGATTACGCCGGTAGGTACTGGATATGTGTACCAAAAGGGAAAAAATCCTGGCTTTGCGCGGGTCTTTTTTCTTTAAGCCAGTGGTGATCTTAGTATAAAGAGCTTCCCAGATTCGTGGTACAGTGGCAACCAGAGTCGGACGATAGTGTTCAAGATCAGCAGCAAAAGTACGAATCGTTGAATACACCAGGCGACTACCCTGAGCAATGCTGATATATTCTGCAGTGCGTTCAAAAATATGCCAGGTCGGCAAAATAGACACCCAGACATCATCCGTGCCCAGCTCAATAAGCGGAGGCAGGGTGCGCACATTGTGCATGATGTTGGAGTGGGTCAGCATCACCCCTTTGGGCGTGCCGGTAGTGCCTGAAGTATAAATAATGGTCAGCAGATCTTCGGCCCTTCGCTCTTTTGCCAGGCTGGTAAACCATTCAATATCCCGTGGCTCTATGGTCCGGTCCTCAAGCATCTCAGCATAGGACCAGGTCTTTTCAAACCAGGAATGCCGCTCTTCCCCGGCAATAAGAAAAACTCCGCGAGGCTTGAGACTTTTTATTAATGTTCGATATTCATTGTATAATTTTTCTGTCTCAATCAGTAAAAACTCAGCCTGGGAATGCTGCACAATGTATTCAATTTCTGAAGGCGGGGTGTCACACCCCCTGGGCACGCTGACCGCTCCCAGGGCTTGCAGGGCCAGATCAGAAACAATCCAGGCATAGCGATTGTCTGACAACAAAAATACACGATCTCCCTGGCGGACTTTTCTGGCCTTAAAGGCCTTGGCCAAAAGCAGGACATCTTCAAAAAATTTCTCATAGGAAACCGTGAATTCTTCCTCGCCAATACAATATACAAAAGCAGTTTTCTCTGCATAGGTTGTGCATGATTGCAAAAAGGCATGGAAAAAAGTCTGGCAAGAGGCCATGCAATGCTCCCTGCAAAATGTTGGCTGGTACGGCAGAACAAAAACCGTGGATGTTTGAATGGCCCACAGTCCTGTGTCCCCATCTGCGGGTCTGGTAGCGACCTTTGTCTTTCTGGTCAATCAGTATCGAATTTCTTCAATGCATCCACATTGTTAGTTGATAAAAAATGCCGCACATACGCCTGGTATGATGCTGTTACTGGCGAGGCAGGGTCCATACAGGGAAGAAGATTGCCCAGGGGCGCAGGACGCGGACACACACGTGGCTCCGGAGGAGCAGGAAGCAGGTTCTCATCCAGCACTGGCCGACCGCTCAGCAATTCCATCTGCACTTTCTGAAAATAACTCACGCCCAGAAAGGCATTGGCCTTGTCCAGAATCTGAGGCGCAAAAAAGGTAATTTCCTGCATGACCATAGAATTGGCCGCCCCCAGAACCATGAGTGTCTTGCGATGTCCAAGAGGGCGTACCAACGTGGCCAGTTCCTGACCCAGCACCTGGGACCAGTGCCGCCATAAGCGGGCAATGGCCAGCTCCAGGGCTGCTTCCGGGGTATGTAAAGCATGCTGTATGGCCTCTGCGCTAGTGAGCATGGTGCGACGTCGTTTTTTCATGCTGCCAGCCTAAACATCTTGCCACCGGTGCGCAAGCAGCCCTGACCTGCCTTATTTCACACTGCTTCAAAACGAAAATCTAAATCAATAAACCATTCATGTATTGAATTAAGCAATTAGACATGCATCTCTTTTCAGCGCTACTGATCCTCGCATTGTGCCTGTCCCGTATGGTCGGACAACGTACAAAATACGTACAGGGAGCAGAGAAGAGGAGGACGTACATGTCACAGAAACTGAAGAATGTGTTTGCCACCACTGGTGGCATCATTGCAGTGGGCACCATTATCGGCGTGGCAGCAGCCTTGCTGCAGCAGGCAGGCAATCCCGCTAACATGGCCATTTGCGTGGCCTGTTTTGGCCGCGATATTGCCGGTGCCATTGGCCTGCACAGAGCAGCAGTGGTCCAGTACCTGCGTCCGGAAATCCTGGGCTTTGTCCTTGGTTCCTTTGGCGCAGCGCTGATGGTCAAAGAATTCAAACCAAGTGGCGGCTCTTCACCTCTTATCCGTTTTGTGCTGGGCATCATCGCCATGATTGGTGCTCTTGTTTTTCTGGGCTGTCCCTGGCGTGTTATTCTGCGTCTGGCCGGAGGAGACGGCAATGCCCTGTTCGGACTGGCCGGACTTGTTACAGGAGTCTGGATCGGCACACTTTTCTTCAAACAAGGATTTACTCTGGGCAGAAGTCAGCCCCAATCTGTCAGCGCGGGGCTGATGCTGCCTTTGATTATGGTCGGCCTGCTGGTGCTGCGCGTACTTTTTCCGCCCATTCCTGGCGAAGCACAAAGCGGCGTACTCTGGTATTCATTGCAAGGGCCTGGCTCTTCATTTGCTCCGCTTGGAATCTCACTGGCCGCAGGGCTTGGCATTGGATTCCTGGCCCAGCGCAGTCGTTTCTGCACCATGGGCGCAATTCGTGATGTTCTTCTTTTTAATCAATGGTATCTGATGTTTGGCTTTCTTGCCCTGCTTGTATCTGCCCTTGGGGTCAATATCATCCTGGGACAATTTCACCCTGGCTTTGAGGCCCAGCCCATAGCCCACACCATGTGGTTCTGGAATTTTTCCGGTATGCTCATGGCAGGTCTGGCCTTTGCTCTGGCCGGAGGATGTCCGGGACGTCAGCTTTTTATGTCCGGAGAAGGCAACAGCGCTGCAGGCCTTTTTGTGCTTGGTTCTCTGGTTGGCGCAGCACTGGCGCACAATTTTGGGCTGGCCAGCACTGCCCAGGGCATTGGTCCTCATGGTATGGCCGCAGTGATCATTGGCATGATCATACTGCTTGGCATCGGTGTAACGCATTGCAAAAAATAGGAGATAATCATGCAACATACCCTTGACGCCCGTGGCCTTTCCTGTCCCCAGCCTGTTTTACTGGCTATCCAGGCCATGCGCAGTGCCGAATCCGAAGATCTTAAGATCCTGGTAGATAACGAAGCCAGCCAGGAAAACGTGGCCAGGGCTGCGGTGAGCCAGGGCTGGAGCGTGCAGGTCCAGGCAGTTGCTAACGGAGAATATACTCTGACCTGCAAAAAATCATGAAATGGATACGGGCACTATTTGCCCGTTCCACGCCAGTATCCAGCAGCATGTCAGAAAAAGGCATGCTGCTCTATCCCAGCACCGGCGAAGTTATCCGCGCTGAATCAATACTGCGCGCAGCAGGGATAGATATTGCAGTTAAAGGCCCGCCCCCGAATCTGCGCCAGGGCTGCGATATGGTCATAGAATTTCCCCTTGTGCACGAGCTGCGTATCTCTGAAATTCTGGAAGCAGCCAGCCTGTCTCCCTTGCGCGTTGTGGTGGTGCAGGACCATCTTCTGGAGCCGGTTTCTCTTTTTCACAGCAAAGATTTTGGCGACTTTCTCATGGTCCGCGCTGCAAACATGAAAATAACCGTGGACAAGCACAGCCATACCATTGTGAATATCTCCGGTGGTGGCTGCCCGGATGTGCCGTACCTGGCTCACATGCTGGTGGGGAAAACCCTGGACCAGGCTCCAGAACCCAGATCACTTGGGCAAACCTTATGTGGCTACGCCCTGCAACTGGCATTCCAAGAGGTCCGGCGTTTATGTCGTGGTTGATTGTTGGTACTGTGCCGGAAAAAAATGTTCCGCTGCTCTGGAACACCTACACCCTGCAGGGCGAATATCTGCGTATAGACAACCTGCAGATTCCTGTGAATCGAGGCACCCCGGCCCTGCTGGCAGCCATGTTTCTTGCGGGTCAGGTTCTGGGACTTGAACCGGTCCAGACCGTGCTGGCCGGAGATATCGGCACTGGCGAAGGCAGCCGGGCCATATATGACGCTTTGGCCTCAGATACAGACCACTGCCCGCGTGGAGTGACCTTTCATTACCTTATGCCAGATATACAGGGCCATAATGCTGTGCTGTGGAATCTGGAAAAACGCAGCCCAGTACCACTGCTGGTGGCTGATGCCGGCTTTATGTATGCGGCGAAAATGAGCGGTTTTGCCACGCACTATGATCTGTTTACCCCGGATGCCGGAGAAATGGCATTTCTGGCTGATGAAAAAGCCCCGCACCCATTTTACACCAGGGGCTTTCTGCTCCAGGAAGAAGAACGGGTTCCTGAGCTGATCCACGCGGCCTATGCCCAGGAAAATGCAGCCAGGCACCTGCTGGTCAAAGGCGCAACAGACAGTGTTGTGGCGCATGGCTCCCTGGTTGCGCACATTACCCAGCCCAGCACCCCAACCATGGAGCCTATTGGCGGCACCGGAGACACCCTGACCGGCCTGGTCTCTGCCCTGCTGGCCTCTGGCACCCCCATGATCCAGGCCTGCCACTGCGCTGCACTGGCCAATCGCTATCTTGGAGTGCTGGCCAAGCCCACCCCGGCCACAAGCGTGGTCGAACTCCTGCCCTTTTTGCCCCAGGCCCTGGAACACGCATTGCGCACCGCTCCTGCATACGACGTGTCTGCTACTTGACAGGGCAGCACAATCCCGAAAAAGAACCCGGCGTAGCAAGCAATGCTTGTATGTTCGCACCACTTCAGTATCAGCCACACTATGCCTACATCAATTCTCCTTCGCATTCTTATTGTCCTGTGCAGCCTGACCAGTGCAGCCCATTTTCTGCGCTTTGGCTCTTTCTGGGACGCAGTGCCGGCCCTGTTCCCTGTCCTGGCATTGCTGCGCCCGCGCCTTGTTCCCCGGCCCCTTCTTATGCTGGCAGCCCTGGGCGGTTGTGTACTGTGGGCCTATAATGGCTACACCCTGGCCCTGTGGCGTATTTCCTTTGGCCTGCCCTGGCTGCGTCTGGTTGCTATTTTAGGAGCCGTGAGCGCCGTGCATATGCTGACAGCCTGGCTTGTGCTCAAAGATACCGGAAAGCGCGTCTTTGGGAGTCTGGACAAAACAGCCTGGGCCCAAACCATTGCCTTTGTTCTGGTGGGCGGCGTGCTGACAGCGATGACCATGAAAGCTCCGCGCCCGTTTTTGCTGGGCGAGCGCTTCTGGCCAGGGTCCAGCCCTGTCTGGATTACCTTGTTTGCCCTCTATGCCAGCGTGGTTGTACGCGCGCTGCTCACGGAAAAACGCGCCCGCACCCGCTCGCGCATCTGGACCCTCTTTACGGTGGTCTTTTTTGGACAATTATTGCTGGGTCTGGCCGGATGGACTGCATTTCTGATGACCGGCAACCTGCACCTGCCTGTACCAGCCCTGATCATTGCTGGCCCTCTTTTCCGCGGCCAGGGCCTGTTCATGCCCATTTTGCTTGGGGTATCGCTTCTTTTTGTCGGCCCGGCCTGGTGCAGTTATTTGTGCTATATCGGGGCCTGGGATGACCGCATGGCCAGGCTGGCTCCTGGCAAACCCCAAGCCCTGCCTGCCTGGGCCCCACGCTTACGCTTGCTCATTGCAGGCTGCACGCTGATTGTTCCTCTTGTACTGCGTATGCTCAATGTGCCGGTCTTGTGGGCTGCGGCTGCTGGTGGAATTTTTGGCCTGTGTGGCATTGCCATCATGCTCACCTGGTCCAGGCGCACCGGAACCATGACCCATTGCACGGCGTGGTGCCCCATTGGCTATATCAATACTCTGTTGGGTCGTCTGCTGCCCTGGCGAGTACGCATGGACCCGTTGTGTACCAATTGCGGGGCCTGTGCTCCGGCCTGCCGCTACAATGCCCTGACCACAGCAGATATTCTGCGCAAGCGCCCTGGTCCAACCTGTACCTTATGTGGAGACTGTGTATCCCGCTGCCCTCACGGGCACCTGCACTATGCTTTTCCAGGGCTGAGTCCGCTCATGGCCCGCCATGTTTTCATTACCCTGGTAGTGTCGCTGCATACTCTGTTTCTGGCCGTGGCCCGCATTTAAGATCCACTCAGAACAGCCCGTGCCCGGCCTGGAAAATCTGTAAACACGCCATCCACGCCCTCAAGGGCCAGCCAGCCCATGTCTTCAGGGCGATTAGCAGTATAGACCTGCACAAAAATTCCAGCCTCGTGAAAACGCGCTGTCATTCCAGGACGCAGGCCAGACACAGGTATATGCACCCACTGCGCGTGTATATTTTGGGCCAGGTCAATAAGCTCAGGTACAGGCTGCTGACAGTTACGTCTGGTCAGAAGCCAGGCCAGGGCAACGTTGTGCTGAAGCGTGCGCATATGGGCCAGATACCTGTACTCAAAGGAAG
>JAAYGZ010000429.1 GCA_012727515.1 Desulfovibrionales bacterium | reverse complement strand
GCCCCATGTGCCGGATGCCTGGATTGACCACAGTAAAACCCGGGTGGGCTACGAGATTCCGCTGAACCGGCACTTTTATGTGTATGAACCACCGCGTCCGCTGGAAGAGATTGCCAGCGAGATTAGCCAGTTGGAAAAGGAAATCGTTGCTATGTTGGCGGAGGTGGTTTGATTATGAGACAAGTACGATATCTGAACTATAAAACGACCACATCTACTTGGCTTGCGTCTATACCTGAACATTGGGAAGAGAAGCGTCTCAAGGATGTCGCTACGTACAATGACGAGAGTTTGGATGAGAAAACCGATCCAGACTTTGAAATTGAGTATGTTGATATCTCTAGCGTGTCATTGGCACAGGGCATCGAGCAAACAGAGTTATTGGATTTTGAGAAAGCTCCATCCCGCGCGCGTCGCAAGGTTAAACATGGGGATATCATCATTTCGACTGTGCGAACCTATCTGAAGGCTATCGCACCCATAATAAACCCTCCACACAATATGATTGTCTCGACAGGCTTTGCAGTGATCCGTCCTCATTCGAGGTTAGACTCGCGGTTCGCTGGTTATATGTTGCAATCCAATGGATTCGTCGGCGACGTTGTTGCTAACTCGGTTGGTGTGAGTTATCCAGCGATCAATGCGAGTGATCTAGCTCGTTTACCATTTGCAGAACCACCATTGCCTGAACAAAGAAGAATATCAGACTTCCTTGACCACAAAACGGCTCAGATCGATGCTCTGATTGCCAAAAAGCAGGCGCTTTTGGAAAAACTGGCTGAGCAACGCACAGCGCTCATCAGTCAGGCGGTCACCAAAGGGCTGGATCCATCGGTACCGATGAAAAATTCGGGTGTTGAATGGTTGGGGGAGATTCCTGCGCATTGGAAAGTTATTCCAATTAAATTTTCATTGGATATGCCAATAACTGATGGACCACATAGTACACCACAGTTTTACAATGAAGGAATACCATTTATTTCAGCGGAAGCAGTAAAAAACGACCAGCTGGACTTTACTAAAATGCGTGGTTATATCTCCAAAGAAGATCACGAGTTGTTTTCAAAAAAGTATAAGCCAAAGCATGGTGATGTTTATATGGTCAAATCTGGAGCAACAACTGGTGCAGTTGCTAGGGTGGAGACACATCAAGAGTTTAATATCTGGTCTCCGCTTGCTGTTTTACGCCCACATCCAGAAAAGTCATTAACAGACTACATATTTTACATTCTCAAATCTAAACCATTCTTTTATTCAGTTGAACTGAGCTGGAGTTATGGCACCCAGCAAAATATTGGCATGGGTGTAATCTCTAACATTCGCATAGCGTTGCCCCCTATTGATGAGCAGCGTGATATATGCAAATACCTTGAGTTACACCTAAAAAAAATTGGATGCCAGAGAAGTAAAATTAATTCCGTTATAGAAAGACTTCACGAATACCGCGCCGCCCTTATCACCAATGCCGTCACCGGCAAAATCGACGTCCGTGATTTCCGTTTACCTACTACCACTGAGCAAAGGGAGCTTGCCCATGGCTGATACACCGTCCACCAACACCCATCACGACAGCTTTGAAAGCATCCGCAGAGAGGATGACCACGGCAACGAGTTCTGGTCAGCCAGGGAGCTGGCCCCCCTGCTGGAGTATCCGCAGTGGCGGAATTTTGTCCCGGTTATTGATAAGGCCAAACATGCCTGTGACAGATCTGGCAACGAGGTCGCAGACCATTTTGCGGACGTGCGCAAAATGGTCGACATCGGCTCTGGCGCGCAACGTCCGATATCCGATGTTCACCTGTCACGCTATGCCTGCTACCTGATCGTCCAGAACGGCGATCCCACCAAGCCTGTGATCGCCAATGGCCAGACCTACTTCGCTATCCAGACGCGCCGACAGGAGTTGGAAGACAGCGCGCAGTTCACCGCTCTCTCTGAGGATGAGAAGCGCCTGGCCATTCGTAAGGAGCTTATCGCCCATAACAAGTATTTGGCGGCAGCGGCCCAGGATGCAGGTGTGGAAACACCTCTGGATTACGCCATTTTTCAGGATCATGGCTACAAAGGGCTGTATGGCGGGCTGGGTGCCAAGGATATACACGCCAAAAAGGGCCTGAAGAAAAGCCACAAAATTCTGGACTACATGGGCAGCACAGAGCTTGCCGCCAACCTGTTCCGCGCCACTCAGGCAGAGGAGAAGCTGCGTCGGGACAAGATTCAGGGTAAACGGCAGGCCAACCAAACCCATTTCGAAGTAGGCCAGAAGGTGCGGCAAACCATTGGCGAACTGGGCGGTACCATGCCGGAAAACCTGCCCACGCCGGATAAAAGCGTTAAACAAGTAGAGAACGCGCAAAAGAAGCTGGGAAAACAGCAAAACGACGACACTGACCAACAAGAGTAGTGGCGAAAACCCAGCCAGGTTTTTAAAAGGAATACAGGTTATGCACAAAGAGATCGATTTTGAGAACGCCATCGAGCAGGCGTTAATCACCCAAGGCGGTTATGAAAAAGGGGATGCCACAGGTTTTGATGCGGAAACCGCCTTGTTTCCGGCAGAGGTCGTGCGCTTTGTGCAGAACACACAACCCAAGATCTGGGAGCGCTTGACCAATCTGGATGCAAGCAAAGCCGAAAGCATGTTGCTGGATGCTCTCACCAAGGAGCTAGCCGCAAAAGGGGCGCTAACCGTGCTGCGTGAAGGGTTTAAATGCGTGGGCAAATCGGTGAAGCTGGCCTATTTTGCCCCCAATTCCAGTATTGATACCGGCGCGGCTGAGCGTTACGCCACCAACAAGCTCACTGTGATTCGTCAGGTATATACCAAGACGGGTGCCATTCCGGACATGGTGCTGGCTGTGAACGGCCTCCCAATTGCCACACTGGAGCTGAAAAATGCCATGTCGGCCACCGGCTGGACGGTTGAAAATGCCAAGCACCAGTATCGCTTTGAGCGCAACCCCAAAGACCCGCTGTTCGCCTTCAAGAATCGCTGCCTGGTGCATTTTGCGGTGGATACCGAGCAGGTGTTTATGACCACCCATTTGGAGGGTAAGAATACCTTTTTCTTGCCCTTTAACCGCGGCTTTAATCACGGCGCAGGCAACCCGCCGGTAGAAGGTGATGTGCGTACCGCCTACCTGTGGCAAGAGGTGCTGGAGCGCGACAGCCTGATGGATATCCTTGCCCGTTTTCTACACCTTCAAGTAGAAGAAAAAACACTGGTAACTGAAAAAGGCATTAAGCGCCACCGCAAGGAAACGCTGATTTTCCCACGGTATCACCAGCTGGATGCCGTCAGGTCTCTGACCCAGCATGCAAAAGCCAAGGGCTCCGGCCATAACTACTTGGTACAACACTCTGCCGGTTCCGGTAAATCCAACTCCATTGCCTGGTTGGCGCATCGTTTGTCCAGTCTGCACGATGCCAACAACGAGAAGGTATTCCATTCGGTGGTGGTGATTACTGACCGCCGGGTACTTGACCAGCAATTACAGAACACCATCTTCCAGTTCGAGCACAAACTGGGCGTTGTTCAAAAGATTGATGAAAACACCCAGCAACTGGCGAAAGCGCTGGCCGACGGCGTGCCGATCATCATCTCCACGATCCAGAAATTCCCTTTTATCAGTCAGGCCATCCGCACGCTGGAGCAGCAAGGTAAAGGCATTGCAATTTCCACCGAAGGCAAGCGCTTCGCGGTGATTGTGGATGAGGCGCACAGCTCGCAGAGTGGCGAAACCGCCATGGAGCTGCGCAAGATCCTGAACAAGGATGGCATCGAGTCAGCCATCGCCGAGCAGCTGTTGGATATGGAAGACGAGAGCCTTAGCGAAGAGGCCAAGAAAGAGCTGATCCGAGAGCAACTCAAACGTGCCAAACAGCCCAACCTGAGCTTCTTTGCATTCACGGCGACCCCCAAGTTCAAGACCATGGCCGTGTTCAACGAACCTGGCCCAAACGGCGAAGCTCCGTTCCATCACTACAGTATGCGGCAGGCCATTGAAGAGGGGTTTATCCATGACGTTTTGGCCCACTACACCTGCTACAAGCGTTATTACAAGCTGATCCAGAAGGTGGAGGATGACCCTGAAGTGCCGCGCCGCAAGGCGGCAAGGGCCTTGGCGCGCTTTGTGTCCTTCCACGACTATGAGATAGCGCAGAAGGTTGAGGTGATCGTTGAGCACTTCCGCACCCATACCCGCCACAAGATCGGTGGCCGGGCAAAGGCCATGGTAGTGACCAGCTCTCGTGAACATGCGGTGCGCTACAAGCTGGGCTTCGACAAGTACATCAAATCCAAAGGCTATAAGGATGTGAAGTCCCTTGTAGCCTTCTCGGGAGAAATCGCCCTCAAGGAATATGCTGATAAGACATTTACCGAAGTGGGTATGAACAAAGGCATCAAGGAGTCTGAACTGCCCGAGAAATTCAACACCGAGGAATATCAGGTGTTACTGGTCGCTGAAAAATACCAAACCGGCTTTGACCAGCCACTGCTTCATAGCATGTATGTGGATAAGAAGCTGTCAGGCATTCAGGCGGTGCAAACGCTGTCACGGCTTAACCGAACCGCCCGCGGCAAAACAGATACCTTTGTGCTGGACTTCGTGAATGAGCCGGATGAAATCTACAAGGCGTTCAAACCCTATTACGAGGTGACCACCAAGGAAGAAGACACCGACCCTCAGCAGCTCAATAACCTGGCCCACACCCTGTCCACCTGGCAGATTTTCACGGAGGGTGAGGTGAGCGCGTGGTGCGAGATCTGGTTCCGCAACCGACTGAACCCGACGGGCGGCGAGCATAAGAAGCTGAATAGTTTGATTGACCTGGCTGTCGAGCGCTTCAAGAAATTAAGCGAGGAAGACCAGGCGCTGTTCAAGGGGCAATTGGTCAGCTTCCGTAACCTGTACGGCTTCGTTGCCCAAATTATTCCTTATCAGGACTCGGACCACGAGAAGCTGTACACCTATTCCCGCTTCCTGCTCACCAAGCTGCCTTACACCACCGATACGCGCACGGTTCAGGTTGATGATGAGGTAGAGCTGAAATACTACCGGCTGCAAAAAATCAGTGAGGGCGCCATTGACCTGAAGGCTGGTGAACCAGATGCCTTGTATGGCCCGACCGAGGTTGGTACTGGGCAAGCTGATGAAGAGGTACAGTTATCGACGCTGGTCGACAAGCTCAATGAGCGATTTGGTACTGAATTTACCCCGGCAGATCAGCTGTTCTTCGATCAGGTGAAGGAAACCGCCGTTGCCAACGAACAGCTGCGGCAGGCCGTCATGGCCAACAGCCTGGAGAATTTCGAACCGGTATTTAACAAGCAGCTTGAGAACTTGTTTGTCGAGCGCATGGACGGCAACGAAGACATCTTCATACGTCTGATGAACGATGAGTCCTTCCGCAATATCGCGTCCCAGTACCTGATGCGGGCTGTGTATAACCAGGTTAAAACAAATGTTGAAGCGCAGTAACAGAACAAAAAAGGATAGTACCCGTTATGAAAGCGCCAGATCGAGAAGCTTAATGGCGACTTGGAATCTCTTTGTTACCAACAGGACAATCTGTCCCGAGAGGATTTCCATAGCGCTATTCGACTGATTGAGGCTTATGTGTTCCGAGTGCTCCGAAAACTTATACTCGGAGCACACACGGATCAAGAGGGGGCAAAACGGATCAAACTGCCTGCAAAGAAATAGAATAGATTTATTTATAAAACAATGGCTTATTTGTATTTTGTTGGATGCTTTTCGATCTTTTTGGCCGTTTTACTTCCCTATGCAAAAACTAGAGAAAATTTCCCCAAGTAGGTCATCACTGGTAAATACGCCAGTAATTTCACAAAGCTCATTATGAGCAAGTCGTAGTTCTTCGGCGAATAGATCTAAAATCTGATCATCATGTTTAGCGTGGAACTG
>JAAYGZ010000428.1 GCA_012727515.1 Desulfovibrionales bacterium | reverse complement strand
TTTCCGGGATTACGCCCATGGCGTGCCAGCCTTCACAAATGGCCAGTTCCACTTCGAGCCAGACCCGGAATTTATTTTCCAGGGTCCAGATATCTCCCATTTCTTTGCGAGTGTAGCGATCAATCATACACATGCACCCTTTATCAGGGAAATGCTGATTAAACAGGAACAAGTCATTGCGAACGAAGTGAAGCAATCCAGAATCATTGACTTCTCAGCAAGTTATATTGCCACGTCGCTACGCTCTACCCATAGGGCATAAACTTGCAATGACAGTAATCAGCGCTTCCTCAGGTAAAATAAATGAAAAAGGCAGCCGAAGCTGCCTTCGTCGTCAGGACGCCGGAGTTGCGGATGTATCTGGCACCGCTGCTGGCGCTGATACTGATGTATCCTTGGCTCCATTGCCACCGGATGGCTTGCTGTAGCCGGAAGCATACCAGCCGCCACCTTTTAACACAAAGGAGGTGTTGGAAATCAGACGTTGCGCTGTTCCACCACACACGGGACAGATTCTGTCCCTTTCCTGAAAATCTTTCTGCCATTCTTCAAAAATCTGCTGGCAGTCCTCGCAACAGTATTCATAAATGGGCATCGTCAACCTCCACAACACAATAACCCAATATCATGCCTTTTGCTGACTCTTGTCATTTATTTCTTTGCAGCTTTGGCTTCCTTAATCCGTTCTTTCAGGCGCTCTTTGCGGCGTTTACGACGACGATCCAATTCTTTTTTTCGCTCAATTTTTTTCTGTGCCATTATGTCATCCTCCACAGGGTAAAAGATACGTGTTGAAAGCCAGTGCCTTTATATGAGCGCCTGGCCCTTTGTCCAGCCTCAATTTGTCCTATCCAGCCGAAAGCCTCTGTGTGCTGTAAGTCTCAAATAAAAAACGCTGATTAAAATGAAAGGCCTTATCATTGCGACCGCAGGCAACCAAAGGGAGAAACAATCAAAAATCCGTTACGTATCAATAGCGTACAGATCAGCATCCTGCCCCAATACACTTCCTGTTCTGACAATAAATGGAATTAATCACCAGCGCCCTGAGCACTTCGGACATACCTTGCAGAACAATGGATTCTGCTCTATTTCGTGAAGAGAGATAGCCCAAGAACTTAAATTCTATCACGAACTTCTGCTGTGCGGAGAACACTCCATGATCCAGTCCCGCAATGTTGATGCCCATGAAATTGCCAAGTTTGAGCGCATTGCTCAGCAGTGGTGGGATCCTTCAGGCACAATGCGCACCTTGCAGACCATCAACCCATTGCGCATCAGTTTTATTTCCACACATGCCCAGATCCAAGGCGCACGCATAGCTGATATTGGCTGTGGTGGCGGAATTTTGGCCGAGGCCCTGGCCAGGGCAGGAGCCAAGGTTGTGGGCATTGACCAGTCTGTCCAGGCAATTGAAGTTGCCCGGCATCACGCAGCAGGGCAGGGGCTCGCTATCGACTACCGTTTGCAGACTGTGGAAGAGCTGGCCCAGACAGAGGGTGGCACATTTGATTATTTTACCTGCATGGAACTGCTTGAGCATGTCCCAGACCCAGGCGCTATTGTGGCAGCAAGTGCTTGTCTGCTTAAACCAAAGGGCTTGGCTTTTTTTGCGACCATCAATCGAACCGTCAAAGCATGGTTCTACACAGTCATTGGTGGAGAATATATTTTGCGCCTTCTGCCACGTGGCAGTCATAGTTATGCCAGACTGATCAGGCCCACAGAACTTCAGACCTGGGCCAAAACCAGCGGATTTGAGTTTGTATGCTCCACAAGCCTTATGTACAATCTTTGGACGCAGCGATTCTGGCTGAAGCCAGGTACGGAAGATGTCAATTATATGATGTGTTTTACAAAAAAAGCAGGGGCCTGATGCGTACCTTTCTTGCCTTGTCGCGTTCTACTCATGGCATCCTTGATGTGGCCATGCCTGTTTTTGCTGCCCTGCTCTGGCGTGGCAATTTTCCAGACTGGCCTGTTTTTGCAGTAGCTCTGGTGGCTGCGTGTGCAGGCTATACTGCGATTTATGCCCTTAACGACCTGGTTGGCGTTTCCGTTGACAAAGAAAAGTTTGCCGGCGCGGGTATTAATCCCGGCTACAGCGTTGAAGCCTCTGACCTGCGCCACCCCATTGCTCAGGGCAAGCTCAGCCTGGCCCGTGGTATTGTCTGGTTTGTATGCTGGTACGCTATTACGCTGGCTGCTGCCTGGTGGCTTAATCCATGGTTACTCATTCTTGTGCTGGCTGCACCCATTGCAGAAGCCACATACTGCTTGTTGTTCAAGGTTACATACTGGCGAGTGCTGGTAAGCGGAGTGGTTAAATCATTAGGCCCGGTGGCTGCTGTGCTGGTCGTTGTACCCAACCCATCCCTTGCGTGGCTTGGACTCATGGTGCTCTGGCTGATGGCCTGGGAAATTGGCGGACAAAATATCCCGGCAGACTGGAACGATGTGGAAGAAGATCGCCGCGTGGGAGCACAAACAATCCCTCTTGTTTTTGGCCCAGACGTGGCAAGCAGGCTTGTGCTTATGGCCCTGATAGCAGCAGTGCTGCTGAGCTTGTTTTTGCCTATTATCTCTCCCCTTTCCCTGGGCCTGCCCTATCTGGCAGCAACCTTGACAGCCGGGATCATACTTTTGCTCATACCTGGGATGCAGCTTTTCCGTTCACGCAAGGCACATGACGCAAGTGCGCTTTTTGACAGAGCAAGCCTGTACCCTGTGGCGCAACTGGCAATTATGATTGGTTGTGTGCTGCTTCAAGCAAAAGGATAAGCAATTGATAGGCTTTCTGAACGTGCCAGACTGTATATGTAAGCACCGAGGAATCCATGAACGGTTTACGTGAAAGAATTTCCTTTATTAAAGAAGCAGAACGACTCAAAAATACCCTGCGCTCTGCCTACACATCCCAAGGCCGGCAGGAAAGCACTGCAGAGCACTCATGGAGGCTATGCCTGATGGCCATTGTCTTTGCAGATCAAATGAAAACCATCAATTTATTAAAGGTATTAAAACTATGCGTTATCCATGATCTGGGTGAGGCACTTCATGGCGACATACCGGCCATTCACCAAGATCACAATTTGGATAAAACAAAAACAGAACGGGAAGATCTCAAATCTTTAACAGCATCCCTGCCATCAATCTGAGAAATGAAATCCTCTCCCTTTGGGAAGAATACGAAAGCGGACAAACACCAGAAGCCAAGTCTGTAAAAGCACTCGACAAACTTGAAACCATCATTCAGCACAATCAAGGAGCCAATCCCGAAGATTTCAATTATGTCTTTAATCTTAGTTATGGGAAAAAATACACAGATGCGACAGCATTATGTAAAAAACTGCGAATACTCGTTGACGAAGAAACAAAATGCCTTGCACGCAAATCCAAGCAACTTTCAAATCCAAGCACTTAAATGATACGCCCACCGGACAAATCCATGCAGAAACAGCAACTGCAAGCACATGGGTCTGTTTTATACGTCTGAGACCAGAGCATGTTGACTTTTATTATCTGAACGGCACAAAGTCGGATAGGGCTTTGTAGATCAAGGCAGTAAAGCCAAGTCCAGTTCCGCCAGGTACTGGTTATGTCGTTCCTTGGCCTCAACAATTTTATTCTCAATAGCGAGCAGGTCGGCATGCACCTTTGCCAGATCAATCTCTTCTTCAGCCTCTGCCGTGCTCACATAGCGCGAGATGTTGAGGTTGAAATCGTTTTTTTCAATTTCTTGCATGCCTACACGGCGTGCGTAGCGTGGCTCTTCCTTGCGAAACTGGTACGTGTCGATGATTTTGTCGATGTCTTCGGGTCGAAGATGGTTCTGGCGCTTGCCCTTCTCAAAGTGCTCAACGGCGTTGATAAACAGCACATCATCAGGTTTTTTGCACTTCTTCAGCACCAGCACGCACACGGGAATACCGGTGGAGAAAAACAAATTCGCCGGTAGCCCGATCACGGTGTCGATGTGCCCGTCCTTGAGCAGCTTGGTACGAATGCGTGCCTCAGCTCCGCCCCGGAACAGCACACCGTGGGGCAGGATAATCGCCATCACGCCGTCTTCCTTCAGGAAGTGGAAACCGTGCAGCAGAAAGGCGAAGTCTGCTGCTGATTTGGGTGCCAGCCCATAGTTTTTGAAGCGAGTGTCCTCGCCCAGCGCCTCGCTTGGTTCCCAGCGGTAGCTGAATGGCGGGTTGGCTACCACGGCGTCGAACCTGGGCATTTTGGCCGGGTTGGTTTCACGCAGCATGTCCCACTCGTTGAGCAGGGTATCGCCGTGGAAAATATCGAACTCCGAATCCTTCACCCCATGCAGCAGCATGTT
>JAAYGZ010000046.1 GCA_012727515.1 Desulfovibrionales bacterium | reverse complement strand
GTGCATAGATGCGGGCCAGGTCAATGGCCTGGCACAGCCTGTCCATGCAAAGCTGGCGCGCACGCTCATCGCTGCTGCCTGGATGCAAATCCATAAAGGGCAGGTGGATGGCACAATGCAGGCCTGCCTGGTGCAACATGGCAGCAGTGTTGTGGTGCCAGTCCACAGGCAGGCTGTCCAAAACAGAGGCATCTAAACCCAGCTCAGGGTTGAGGCCATAGTGCAGGAAAAAATCTCCATACGCAGGGTTATTGTACAGATATCGCAGGGGCAGGTTGGTAAAAAGCATGAGGTTATTGCTGCGTACCGGGTTGAAGTGTCCATGAGTCAAATTTGCCTGGCAAAAATACATGAGTTTGCTCTGTGGCATTTACGCTGGAGATACGCGCCTCCACACCCTGGGCGGTCAGTACAACCTGGACCTGAGGGCCCACGGGCTGCCTGACTGCATCAGAACCCTGGCCGTATGGCACAGCCTCAGAACTGTTATGGCTGGCATCAGCGCCTGGGGTGCGCATAGTTTTTTGTCCGGTTGCGTTCACAAAGAAAGCGTTTTCATGTACAAGAGCCTGAATTTCCTGCTCTACTGTGCGCACATAGTCCTCATGGGGCACAGATCGAGGGGCAATCCATTCTTCTCCGGCTATTTTCCACTGCTTATCGCGTTGCAACCAATATAAACGCCGCCAGCCCTGAGTGCTTGTGGTGGCGGTATTGGTTGTTTGGGAAAAAAAACTGACCATATACCCCGGACCTTCCAGAATCCGGATGGGGCTTGTGCGAATATCTGTCCATGAGGAGGCCATGTATTCCGCACGCACAGCTTCGGTAACATGCGCAAAGGATTTGCCTGTGGATTTGGCCATGTACTGGGGGTCATACAAGGAAAAAAGTCTGTCTTCGCCGCGTTCGCGGGCCGTAATCCAGGTCCATGTTTTATGGAGGATTTCTGCTGATGTCTCGTGAGTGGCATTGCTCCAGGTGAGCTGTTGGGCAATGACCACCGGAGTTTGATGCAGGGTGATGTGCTGATCCAGGGTATCCACCACTGGATTCTGCAAGGCCACACATCCCCTGGTAAGCTTAGGGTCAAGAGGAGTGCCCCGGCCATGAATCCAGATGCCGTAGCCTGTTTTGTCTCGAATGCGGTCAATGGGGTTGGGATAATTCAGAGGAAACGCAGTGTTGCCGTATTGGGTAAAATCAAGGCCAGAATTTATTTTTTTCTCGATAAAATAAACGCCTTCTGGTGTTTTTAAATCCCCTTCACGCATTTTATCCCCATCTCGCTGGCCTGTGGTGCAGAGCAGCTTTTCTTTATCCAAGGCCGGAGTTGCAGTGGTTCGGATAAGAAATGTGCGTTGGATACTTTTGTCCACAGCCAGAAACAGTGCCGGGAGATGGGGCTGAGGAGCCAGCGTGGTCTGCCAACTCTCTGCTGCACAAGGACGCACCATGCTGCTGACAAAGATCAGGCACAGCAGGGAAGCATACAGGGCGCGTGAAAAACTAAGCGCTGTGAGCAGCTTCAAGCAGTTCCTGCCGGGTAAAAATGGTTTGCAGCTCAAATCCAGCCTTGGCCAGGTTTTCGCGCCCACCTTGTTCGCGGTCCAAAACTCCCATCACAGCCACAATATGCAGGCCCTGCTCCTGCACGCGCTCCACAGCCGTAAGCAGGGTGCCACCAGTGGTGATGACATCTTCCAGCAGGCAGACATGCTGACCTGGCGTAAAGTTATTCAGGCCTTCCAGATATTGATTGGTGCCGTGTCCTTTGGGCTGTTTGCGAATAATAAAACCAGGCAAAGGGTACCCTTCCAGGTGCGAGACCACGGTCACGGCAGAAATCAGCGGATCAGCGCCCAAAGTCATGCCGCCCACGCCCTGAATGCCCCCTTTGGCGCGAATCATGTTCAGGAAAAGTTTGCCGATCAGCCAACTGCCTTCTGGATGCAGGGCCGTGTGTTTGCAATCAAAATAATAATCGCTTTTTTTTCCGGAAGTCAGGGTGAAATCGCCTTCCAGGTAGGATTTTTCCAGTAATAGTCTGGCTAGTTTTTGTTGGAGTTCTTTCATACCTTACCTCGTTGCGGAGAAAACCCGCCCAAAAATCGTGTCTTCATGGCGCAGGTAGTAACCCAGATCAAAAACAGTATCTAAGCGACTCTGATCAAGCACTACCGTAATATCAGCGCTGGCCCGGATAGCTGCTTCAAAGGGAGTGCGCTCCTGCCAGCAGCGCATGGCCACGGCCTGAACCATTTCATAGGCTTTTTGTCGCTCCAGCCCGCTTTCCACCAGGGCCAGGAGAACGCGCTGTGAAAAAAAGAGTCCGTAAGAACCGTGCAGATTGCGCTCCATGTTTTCAGGCACAATGCGCAAATTGGCCACAAGGTTGTTAAGGCGATTAAGCATATAATTCACGAGAATAGTGGAGTCAGGCATAATAACACGCTCCACAGAGGAATGGCTGATGTCACGCTCATGCCACAAAGCCATGTTCTCCATGGCGGCCAGGGCATTGGTGCGCACCAGACGCGACAGGCCCGTGAGATTTTCAGCGGAAATGGGATTTTTTTTATGCGGCATGGCAGACGAACCTTTTTGGCCCTTGCCAAAGCCTTCTTCAACTTCAAGCACTTCAGTGCGTTGTAAGTGGCGCAGTTCAACACACAGACGCTCCACTCCACCAGCAATCAAAGCCAGGGTGCTGAAATACTGGGCATAACGGTCCCGCTGGATAACCTGGGTGGAAATGGGATCAACCTGTAAGCCTAAAATAGTCAGGGCACGGGCTTCAAGCTCAGGCTCTAACTGTGCATAGGTGCCAACTGCTCCGGAAATTTTGCCATAGCGAATGTTTTCCAGGGCAGCCTGCCAACGTTCGCGGTGACGCTGGAATTCGGCATAAAACCCTGCCATTTTCAAGCCAAAACTGGTTGGTTCTGCATGGATGCCGTGAGTACGACCCATGCATAAGCGGCCTTTGTGCTCCAGGGCCATGCTCTGCAAGGTCACAAGCAGGCGATCCAGGTCCGCAAGAATGAGTGCGCCAGCCCGGTAAAGCAAAACTGCATTGGCTGTATCCACAATATCCGAGGATGTGCAGCCCAAATGGATATAACGGGACGCAGGCCCGACTTTTTCTTCCACCGCAGTCAAAAAGGCAATGACGTCATGCCTGGTTGTTTCTTCAATCTCCAGGATTCGCGGCAGGCTGAAATCAGCGTGTTGGCGAATCTGAGTCATGGCTTTTTCCGGGATTACGCCCATGGCGTGCCAGCCTTCACAAATGGCCAGTTCCACTTCGAGCCAGACCCGGAATTTATTTTCCAGGGTCCAGATATCTCCCATTTCTTTGCGAGTGTAGCGATCAATCAT
>JAAYGZ010000427.1 GCA_012727515.1 Desulfovibrionales bacterium | reverse complement strand
CAGATACTTCCCGCAAGGTGAAAATGGCCATTGTTGACTGGCGCGTCACCCCTGGTATCGCCATTGATGATCCTATGCTCATGGTTGGTATGCCCCCGGCCCTGACAGCAGCCACTGGTATGGACGCACTGACCCACGCTGTGGAAGCCTATGTGTCCACCATTGCCACCCCCATGACTGACGCCTGCGCACAGAAAGCCATTGAGCTGATCGCCAAGTACCTGCGCAAAGCAGTGGCCAATGGCAAAGACATTGAAGCCCGTGAAGGAATGTGCTTTGCACAGTACCTGGCCGGTATGGCGTTCAACAACGCAAGCCTGGGTCATGTTCATGCTATGGCTCACCAGCTGGGCGGCTTCTATGATCTGCCGCACGGCGAATGTAACGCCATTCTGCTGCCCCATGTGGAACGCGCCAACATGAACGCCAAGCTGGAGCGTTTTGTGGATATGGCAAAATTCCTGGGCGAAAACGTGGAAGGCCTGTCCATCCGCGCTGCTGCTGAAAAATGCCTGGATGCCATCAAGCAGCTCTCCGTTGATGTTGGTATTCCTGCTGGCCTCATTGAACTGGGCAAGCGCTATGGCAAGAATGTAAAGAAAGAAGACATCGCCATTATGACTGCCAATGCTCAGAAAGACGCTTGCGGATTCACCAACCCCCGTTGCCTGAAAGACGCAGACGTGGCCGCTATTTACGAAGCAGCCCTCTAATTGTGTTCTCTATGCGCCGGACAGAGTATTCTGTCCGGCGTTTTTTTGGCCCAGAGCGCTATACTGTGAGGTGGCCCATGTGGATTGATGACGCATCCCTGCTTTTTCTGGAAGAGACGGACTGGAAAGTCGGCTGTTTTCGTGAGGAAATGACGGCAACCATACGGGATGAAGACTTTCTGGAAGGAAGCCGCGTCAAAGATACCTGGGACAACGAGGCTGAAGCGTACTGAAAATTTGGGCACGCGCCTGTGCCCAACCTAGCCTGCCCCCCACTCCTCTTCGTGCATTGAGCCAAACAAAAACGCCAGCCCAGATAAACTCCAGACTGGCGTTGTAGCATGTGTGAATAAAATCAAGCTATATTGCTTGGATCCAACTGATAATAGCTCAAGTTACTTACATCTTTCAACACCCCTACCAAAGTTACTTCTGTATTTGGGTTAACAACCCCAGGAATTGATTCATCATATACGTACCAGATATGGGCGTCTCCTGTAGTATCTGATGTAATGACCACAAGCTTTGTGTACCCACCTGGAAGTGTATATGTAGTAGTTCCGCTTGTGCCAAAAAGAGCCGCCACACTTGCAGCACTATGAATGGCAGCAGTGCCTTGTACAACCAGCACATCTCCATTGGCACATGGTTTGTTGCTGTCAGTATCCAATACAGGCGTCATGTTTGTTGTACCAGGGCTACCTAAAAATGATGAAAAACCCAGAATATCTCCGCCAGTGCCTACCTTAAAATTATGAATGGTGTCTATGCCATTGTGGTTAAACCCTGAAACTAAAGGATCAAAAATAATACGGTCCACACCAGCTCCGGCATAAATTGTATCATTGCCCCCACCGCCGCGTATCGTGGCGCCATGCGGGGCAGAGATAAATGTTTCATGTGCAGTAGATCCGATGACTTCAACGCTTGCTGATGGCGGAATAATCTTGCTCAAATCAAATGTATTTACAGGCCCTATAGTACCTATGATCTTTCCATCAGACGTGATGGTGTTACTTGATTTATCAATGACAAGAGGGCGAGAAACTCCACCGTACACAGTCAGCGTGCTTCCGGTTTCTTCTGCAAAAATATCGTAAAATGTGACAGATAGATCATCGCGAACAGCATCCAAGGCTGCCTGTCCAGAAAGAAATTCAGAGTCACTAAAAGTTACTGTTAAATCAGAGATAGAGTCAGCAAATGTATGACCAGTAGCATTGCCAACAAACTGCAACTCTGCCCTTGTGTCCGATTGCTTGATAAGTTTTGCTGTTAGCCCAGCAGGAACATTGGTGACGGCTCCTATTGACCGCCCATTTACTCCTACAAATTTATCTCCATAAAGGTTTATGGTGATTGCAGAGATCACGCGACCATTATTCGCAAGGTCTTCAGAAAATCCAGTTGCGCTATAATGCAATTCTCCAAGAGTTAAGGATACACCTGTCGAAACCTTCAAAGAATCGAGTGCGTTTATATCCAACAGATTATTCACGCCTTTAAGAATTGCAGCCTGGCTGACTTCTCCGGCGTCAATTACCACAGGGTTCCCACTGCCTGTATTACTGACAAACCATACACAAGCATCCCCAACCACATCAGCACTGATAACAACGGCTGTGCCAGGCCCTGTAGGATTGGCTAAAACAGTTCCAAATAAACTGGCAATGGCGTTGGGTGTTGTTAAACTTGCCCCACTCACTGCAATAATATCTCCGCTGCCCCAGCGCACGCCGCTGCTCACGCCTGCATCAACCGGCACAAGACGAATTGTGCCCAGAGTTTTATTCAAAAATTTACTTAAATCCAATAAATCTGTGCTAAGTGAAAAATTTCTGATCTCATCCAGGCCATTACCTGTAGCAGTAGAGGAAAAGATAACTGTGTCTTTTCCAGCGCCAAGATGAATAACATCATTTCCGCCTCTGCCTTCAAATATATCTCCTATATCAGAAGCAATGTATGTATTTGCCTGATCATTTCCTTTGACTGTTATTGTTGGAGTTTCGTCTGGATCAGCAGTCAGCTTGGAAAAATCTATATTGCGCACAGCACCAAGCGTCCCGGATGATAAACCCTGATAGTCCCCATCAAGAGTCAAGGTTTTTGTTGCTAAATCCAGAAAAAGAGGGGCCTCGATTGCTGCTGTACCGTATAAAACTGACCCTGATTCCCAAAAAACTCCTGGATCTGTTGTTGCTGTTAATGTTGCGGCCATGGCAGAAATATCATCCGGCAAACCCTTTATTTCTCCAGGAGTTGGCTCTGTGCCTTTGACCGCATGCCACAGCAGGGTCTTTTGCATGGCAAGCGCATTTCTGCCTTTACCTTCAGCAGATAGGGCAATAGCTTCCGCAACTGCGCCCAGGCTCATGCCCCCAGCCACACGGTCTTCATAATAGGCAAGTCCGCCTGGGTCTGCACTGCGACCCAAGCTGTTCTGGTAGATCTGATCAATGACGAGCGCATGATTTGTTGCCTCAGGGTAGCTGACCGTAAATTCTGAAGAATGCAGCATATCGTCCGCAATCTGCGCCAAGCTCCTGCCCGCGTAATAGCGCCCAGCCCAATACTGTAATCCATCAATATCTGGTTGTCGGCCCAAACATGCCTGATACACGCCAGCCAGCTCAGTAGGCGGTCCAGCCAATTCCGAACTAGAACCAAAAGACGCCAGAACATCAGCCCTTGATGCTCCAGCATTCATTTGCCCAATATAATAAGCCAGACCTCCTGAATCAGGGCTGCGCAACAGTACATGCTTGTACAAATTTTCAATAAATTCTTGATTTGTAGCCATGACTCCCTCCTTTTAGGGATATGCTGATTAAACCAAAATTCGTCATTGCGAACGAAGTGAAGCAATCCAAAATTATTGATTTAGCAATAAGTTACAGAT
>JAAYGZ010000426.1 GCA_012727515.1 Desulfovibrionales bacterium | reverse complement strand
GGGCCACGTCCAGGGCTGATGAGCATGGGCCGCACACAACAATATGTTCTGGCGTGGTCTGCCACTCTGTATCAGGCGGAAGGCCCACAATTTGTGCTGATGTTGCAGACCAGGCAGCGCAGAGGTCTGGTATGGCAGGGCAGATGGTCAGGGGCATGAATTTTGACGCTCCTGGGCTGTGTTGTGCGCGTGTAGCCAGGTCAGGACCAGGCTGGCCAGCATAAAAACAAGATCACGCCCAAGGGTTAGCCACATCTGGGTGGGCGCCGAGTCTGACGGGCCAAAGCATCCACAGGAAATGTCCAGGCCACGCCAGAACATATTGTTGTGTGCGGCCCATGCTCATCAGCCCTGGACGTGGCCCAGCACCTGGCCCAGGCAGAGCAGCTACCCCTTTGGGCTTCTGTACTCACGCCCAGTCAGTGGGCTGGCCGGGGCCAATTACGCCGTCCGTGGATTTCCCAGCCCGGCAACCTGCTTGCTGCCTGGCGCTTGCCCATTCCGCCTGCGCCCTGGAATGCGTTGTTGCCCCTTGTTTTGGGCTGGTGCTTTGCCCTGGAACTGCGAGACTCAGGCCTGCCTGTGCAGGTCAAATGGCCCAATGACCTGCTGCTGCATGGCCGCAAAATAGGGGGCATTCTTCTTGAAGAACGCGGGCCTGTCTTGCTGGCCGGACTGGGCCTTAATCTTGTCTCTGCCCCCCTGGACACGCACTTGCGGCCAGACCATGCCTGTCCGGCAGGCTATCTGTATCCTGATGCACGCCTATCCATTTTTGAGCTGTGGTTGCGTCTTGTGCATTCAGGTCAGCTTCGCTACAAAGCTCTACTTTCATCTTCAACTCCAGATGATTTTTGTCGATCCCTGGAAATGATTTTGGCCTTTCTCGGACAAAAAATCTGTATCACGGACAATCAGGAGCAACTCCACGGCACCTGCCTTGGACTCTGTACCAATGGTGGCATTTCTGTCCTGATTGATGGCAAGGTCAGAACCATGTACTCTGGCTCCCTTGCCCCGGATACCTGACTCACAAGGCATATAGCCCTGAATAACCGCTGTCAGTACACATAACGCGCACGGAGAAAAACCAATCATGTGTTCGCAGACCCCTCGCAGTTTTGAAGAAGTTGCCGCTGAAATCCACGGTAAAAAAATCCTGGTCGCTAACCGGGGCATTCCGGCCCGGCGTATTGTTCGCTCCATCAAAGAAGTTTTCCAGGCCATTTCCATGATCACGGTCACGGATGTAGATAAAACCGCCCCGTTTACTGCTGGTGCTTCTGAGCTGTTGTACCTGGGCGAAAATCCACGGGCCTATTTAGATATTGATCTGATCATTGCCAAAGCCAAAGCCAGGGGCGTAGCTGCCATTCATCCGGGCTGGGGCTTTGCTTCTGAAGACGATTCCTTTCCTTCAAAATGTGCTGAAGCCGGGCTTATTTTTATTGGGCCTACGTCTGAGGCCATGCGTTTGCTGGGCAACAAGGTTCAGGTTCGCGCCCTGGCCCAGAAACTCGGCATTCCTGTTGTGCCTGGTTCAGATGGCGCGGTGTCTGTGGAAGAAGCCAGACTCGTGGCCAAAGACATCGGGCTGCCCATTATGCTCAAGGCTGAAGGAGGCGGAGGGGGCCGTGGTATTTATGAGGTTTTTAGTGAAGAGCAGTTATCAGATGCCTTTATCAAAGCCTCAACCCTGGCCCAGGCCTCATTTGGCAACCCGCGCTTATATGTTGAACGCTTGCTGACCTCGGTTCGCCATATTGAAATCCAGGTCATCGCAGACAAGTACGGCCATGTTTTTGCCTTTGACGAGCGCGACTGCACTGTGCAGCGCAATCACCAGAAACTGGTGGAAATCACGCCTTCACCCTGGGCTGGCATGACGCCGGAACTTCGCGCCAGGCTCAAGGAATACTCGCGCCAGCTTGTACAGGCTGTTGGCTATCATTCTTTATGCACAGTAGAATTTTTAGTGGATGCTGCGGGCCAGCCCTATCTGATTGAAGTCAATACCAGGCTCCAGGTAGAACACGGTATTACAGAATATCGTTATGGTATTGATCTGGTTGAAGAACAGATTGCAGTAGCCTTTGGTGCCACCCTGAGACTTCATGAAGAAAACTGCCTGCCCAAAAGCCATGCGTTGCAGGTGCGCATCAACTGCGAAGACCCGCAGGATAATTTTGCGCCCAATGCTGGTCGCATCACGCGCTATCTCTCTCCTGGCGGGCCTGGTGTGCGCGTGGACTCCTGCATCTGTGCTGGCTATGATTTTCCGTCCCAGTACGATTCCGCAGCGGCCCTGCTTGTGGTGCACGGGCCGGAATGGAACAAAGTCCTGGGCATTATGACCCGCGCTCTGGGTGAATATTTTATTGGCGGCGTTAAAACCACCATTCCCTTTCATCGCCAGATCATTGCTCATCCGCGTTTTCGCAGTGGTGACTATGACACCAAGTTCATTGCGTCTGCTCCAGAGCTGATGGTCTATATGGACAAGGAATCAGAAGGGGTCCGTTTGTCCAGGCTGGTGGCTGAAATCTCTGCCCACGGGTACAACCCCTATGTTAAACTGGGTGAGTACCGGACCAGAGACAGCAAGCGCATGGACCCGTTTAAGCCCTCCTTGCCCAAAATTGAGCCTGAGTACTATCAGTCTCCGTATCCACGGGGCGACCGTGACGCCATTTTGTCCTATATTCGTGACTCTGGCCATGTTCATTTCTCTGATACCACCACACGGGACATTACCCAGTCCAACTCAGGCAACCGCTTTCGCCTGGCCGAAGACCGTATCATTGGCCCGTACCTGGACAACTGTGGTTTCTTTTCCCTGGAAAATGGCGGAGGCGCACATTTTCACGTGGCCATGCTCGCCAATATGACCTATCCGTTTTCCGAAGCCAGGGAATGGAATGATTTTGCGCCCAAAACCTTAAAGCAGATCCTTATCCGCTCCACCAATGTCCTGGGATACAAACCTCAGCCCAGAAACATCATGCGCCGCACAGGCGAGATGATCTGCGAACATTTTGATGTTATTCGCTGTTTTGATTTTTTGAATCATATTGAGAATATGCGGCCATTTGCCGAAGTGGCGCTGGGATGCAGGGAAAATATCTGGGAACCAGCCATTTCCCTCTCCTATGCCCAGGGTTTTGATGTTGCCCACTATCTGGGCGTGGTACAGGAAATCATTGATATGACCGCGCAAGTTGCGGGATGTTCCAAGAAAAAGGCCGAACAACTCATTATTCTGGGCTTAAAAGACATGGCCGGAGTCTGCCCGCCTGTTTTCATGACCCACCTGGTTTCAAGCATTCGCCAAGCCTATCCAGACCTTATTATCCATGCCCATCGCCACTATACAGACGGACTTTTTGTGCCTGCCATGGGCGCAGCAGCCCAGGCCGGAGCGCATATTATTGATACTGCCATTGGCGCATCTGTGCGTTGGTATGGCCAGGGTGAAGTCCTGTCCACGGCCGCGTATATTGAGGAACTGGGCCTGAAAACAAATCTGAACAAAGACATGATCCGCACCACAGGCTTTGTCTTAAAGCAGATCATGCCCTATTATGACCGCTACACTGCCCCGTATTTTCAGGGCATTGATTATGATGTCATTGACCACGGTATGCCTGGCGGAGCCACGTCTTCATCCCAGGAAGGGGCCATGAAACAGGGCTATATCCATCTTTTGCCCTATATGCTTAAATTCCTGGCTGGAATTCGCAAAATTGTACGCTACCACGATGTGACTCCTGGCTCACAGATCACCTGGAACACAGCCTTTCTGGCTGTGACCGGTGCCTATAAACGCGGGGGTCGCCGCGAGGTTCGCCGTCTGCTGTCCGTACTGGAGCAGGTAGTGACCCGGCCTGAGTCTGCCCTGTCATTAGAGACAAAAACAGAGCGCCTGGCCATTTACCAGGATGCCAATGATGCGTTTCGTGATTTGCTGCTGGGCAAGTTCGGACGCCTGCCCCTGGGCTTTCCGCCAGACTGGGTCTATGAATCTGCCTTTGGCCCTGAATACCGCGAGGCCATTTCACGACGCACAGAACTGTCCCCGTTATCAACCCTGCTTGATATTGACCTGGTTAAAGAGCAGCGCAGCCTGGTGGAGCACATCCACCGCACGCCCACAGAAGAAGAACTGGTCATGTACCTGAATCATCCAGGCGATGCCTTAACTACCATCAAGTTTGTCGGCACCTATGGGGACTGCAATCGACTGCCCCTGCATGTCTGGTTTGAAGGACTCAGGGCCGGTGAAGAAGCGACGTTTAAGGGCAGCAATGGCAAACCCCATGTCCTGTCCATAAAACATATCTCGCGGCCTGATGATCATGGGATGAGCCTGGTTTCCTACACCCTGGATTCAGAATCCTTTACTGTGCAGGTCAAGGTGGCCGAAGCAGTGGGCAAAGACGAAATGGCCGTGGAAATGGCAGATCCCCGCGATCCATATCAGGTGGGTTCGCCTTCCAATGGCGATCTGTGGGTGGTACACGTCAAGCCCGGTGACATGGTGAAAAAGGGCGAAGAACTGTTTAATATCTCCATTATGAAGCAGGAAAAATCAATCCTGTCTCCTGTGGAGGGCATGGTTGAACGAGT
>JAAYGZ010000045.1 GCA_012727515.1 Desulfovibrionales bacterium | reverse complement strand
TGAGCCCTGTGCTGCAAAAGGTGCAGCCCATAGGACAGCCAATCTGGCACGACAGGCACTGGGTGTAGCGGCCCTTGTCCGGGATAAGCACGGTTTCCACTGTGGCTCCATCGTGCAGACGCAGCAGGAGCTTGATGGTGCCATCTGCGCTGTGGCGTTCTGCGCATATTTCAGGCCTGGCCAGGTTCCAGGTGGCAGCAAGCTGCTCCCGGAAATCCTTGGCCAAATTTGTCATGGCAGAAAAATCCTGCGCTCCAATGCGCCATATCCATTGCCAAAGTTGTTTGGCCCGAAAGCGCTGGTGTCCCATGCCAAGGACTATGGCTTCCAGTTCCGGGTAGGTACGTTCAAGAAGAGTATTCATGTGTGTGGCACTCCCAAAGGCGCTCAGACGCCCTTGGGAGAAGAAGTGATAAATCCAGGCGGGTTAGAGCTGTTCTTTTTCCTTATAGGCAATAACAAAACGCACTGCATCTTCCGGAGTATTCACATCCCCGGAAATCTGGGCCTGCAGCAGGTTATCGCGGATCAGGCCCACGGCAGGGCCAGGCTTGATGGCGGCAATATCCATGATCTGCTTGCCATTGAGCAGTGGTTCCAGCAATTCCTCACGGATGTCTGCTCGTTCCAGCATTTTCATATTATGATTAAATTCCGCATAATTGCCCTTGCGAGCCTTAATGTCAGCGCGGGTCATCTCAATGAGGCGGGGGTATTCATCCAGGGCCTTGAAGCGGCGAATACCTTTATCTGTGAGCATAAAATGAAAACGCATGTGATTGCGCACCAGGTGGCAGACAAGGTCCACTTCTTCTGTGTTCAGGCGCAGGCGTTTTAAGATTTTGCGGGTAATCTTGGCTCCAATGCGATGATGCTGATAAAAGGTCGCGCGGCCATTATAGTACTCTCCTGCATAGAGTTTGCCGCAGTCATGAAAGAAGCAGGCCAGTGTGCCATACCAGTCATAAGGCAGTTCTTCCGGATATTTGTGCATAACGCCTATGGTATGCTGCCAGACGGATTCAAGACCTTCCTCGTCATTTTTAACCTGAAAAATTCGACTCAGGGCGGCCAGCTCTGGCAACAGTCCATGTAAGATCATGGAATCAAACAGCAGTTCCACAAAACGCCACATGTTTTCCGCTTCAACCTTGCGCCATTCGTCCATGATGTCAGTGACAGAAACATAGTCCAGCACCCGGCGAGAAGCGCGAATAATGGATATCCAGGAATTTTCTTCAATGGGCAGGTGATAATTGGCAGAAAAGCGCAGGGCGCGGATAGCCCGCAGGTAATCATGCTTAAGGGTTTCATCGGCAATGCCCACAAATTTGATCTGTCCGCCAGCAATGTTTTCAAATCCGTCATACACATCGCGGGAACGGGGAATATACGGGCAGGCCACATACAGGGGAAAATGCTCGTCCTGCTCCAGCTTGCGCAACATATTGGGAGTAACCTGGGCCACGCAGGCTTCAGGGTGCGAGGCATCAGTCACATCAGCAGCATAAAAAAGAAATGTGCTGTCATTATGTTCCATCTGGGCAATGATATCGCCCTGTCCAGCACGGACTTCAGGGAACAGATTTTTGAGTCCGCTCAGGTCAATATCAGTGCAGATTTCCACTTCGGCTTCTTTGGAATGGGCAAGTACCTTGCGCTGAAGCGCGGCATTAATGACATAGGCATCATAGCCATTGCGCATAATTGTTTTGCAGATAGATACAGCATCTTTGATGGGCTGAGGCATCAAGTATCTCCTTAAGACATGACAAAAATAAAATATGAAAAAAGAGGTTCACCATGCATGAACTGATCAATCCTCTTCATCTTTTTCCCCTGCCTTGGTCAAGCGGTAGCGAAACTGTCTGAAATTTAAGCCCACCATTTCAGCGGCCTTGCCCTTATGTCCATTGCACCGGCGCATGGCTTCGCGCAGAATTTTTTCTTCGTGCAGGGCAATATATTCATCCAGGGTTGTCTGGCCTGACAGAACTTTTTCCAGGCCGCACTCCAATTCACTGCCTGGGAGCTGTTCGTAAATGATCAGCGATGCTGCGGTGATGCTCTGGCCCGGCTCCAGTGCGACAGCGCGTTCAATGATGTTTTCCAGTTCGCGCACATTGCCAGGATAATGGTAGGTGCGCAGTTTGGTCAGCGCATCGGCTGTAAAGCCCTGGAGCGAACGCTTTTGAGCACGGCAGGCTTTATGTAAAAAATGTTTGGCCAGCAAGGTGATGTCATTCTCACGGTCGCGCAAGGGCGGAAGATGCACCTTTACCCCGCTTAAACGGTAATACAGGTCTTCGCGAAAGGACCCCTCGCGCATACACTGCTCCACATTACGATTTGTGGCTGCAATGATGCGCACATCTGTGTGCAGGGCCTCGGTGCTGCCCAGAGGAATAAAAGAGCGTTCCTGAATAAAACGCAACAGCTTGACCTGGGTCACAGGAGAAAGCTCGCCGACTTCATCCAAAAACAAGGTGCCGCCAGCGGCAATTTCAAGTAATCCTTTTTTGGTGCGATCTGCGCCAGTAAAAGCGCCTTTGCGAAAGCCAAAGAGTTCGCTCTCAATCAGGTTTTCCGGCAGCCCGCCACAGTTAATGGCTAAAAATGGATATGCACTGCGCTGGCTGGCCTGATGGATGGCCCGGGCAAAAAGCTCTTTGCCAGTGCCAGATTCGCCCGTAAGCAAGACATTGATCGTTGTGGGCGCAATGCGTCGCACCAGATCAAAAACTTCGCGCATTTGTGGACTGGAGCCGATAATTTCATCATAGCGCTGGCCGATCTGGTCCTTGAGCCAGGAATTTTCCGCTTTGAGGCGGGCTGTTTCCAGGGTGCGCTCCACTGTATAGAGCAGGTCGTCCAGCTCAAAGGGCTTGCTGATATAATCTTTGGCCCCGTATTTCATGGCTGTGATGGCACTTTGGGCGTCAGCATAGGCTGTGACCATAAGCACTGGCAACTCGGCCCAGGTTTCGTGAATGCGCTGCAGGACATCTAAGCCACTTTCCTGGCCCAGACGTAAATCCAGAAGCACCAGGTCTATGGATTCACGGTGCAGGATGGCCAAAGCCGTGACAGAGTCGGGCGCTGTCCAGACCGTGTGTCCTTTTTTTTTCAGGGCAATCTCTAAAACCTCGCGCAAGCTGAGGTCGTCATCGACAATAAGGATGTGGGCCATGGGCAGTCCTGTCATGCCGGATAAACGTGGAGAAAAAAAACGCGGAGCAGGCTCCGCGTCTGGGTATGCGAGTCTGCATCAGGCCTTGGCTTTCCAGAAGTGTTCCTCACCGCGCATCAGCCGCTGGATATTATCAGAATGCTTCCAGTACACAAGAGCCATAAGTACCAGGGCCAGGGGAAGAGCGCCAAACAAGCCCTTGAAGAGCAGAAAAACAGGCATAAGCGTAACCATCACCAGTGAGGCCAGGGATACGTAATTAAAGAAATACAGGGCAGCAAAAAAGGCCAGAACGCACCAGAGCGTGCTGGAAAAGGAAATGGCCAGAAATACGCCCACCCAGGTTGCCACTCCTTTGCCTCCTTTGCCGTTCAGAAACACAGAAAACATATGTCCGCACACCGCAGCAGTGCCCACCAGGGACAGGAAAAACAAGGAATCAGAAAAACTGGCGGCAATCAGCACTGGCACAATGCCTTTGAGCACATCCAGCACCAGGGTCATGGCTCCGTATTTTTGTCCACACAGACGGTTAACATTGGTGGCCCCGATATTGCCGCTGCCCTGTTCACGGGGATCAACGCCGCAATAGATTTTAGAGATAAGCAGGCCAAAGGGCATTGCCCCGATAAGATAGCTGATACAAAGAGAAAATATAGTGACCATTGTGCAAACTCCTTTGTCTGGGTGATGGTTAAGGTAGATCAGCAGTCTGTACGAGTTGTCCCACACACTCAACAATGTGCGTAACCAGCACTGATTAAAGCAAAATATGTGAATAAATCAGTGCATTCCTTGAGGATAGTGCGCATTGCCCAGGTACACGGGAACATATTATCAGTCGTATCTGTGTATATGCACAGGGGCCTTACGTGAAAAATGTGTCAGGGACAAGCTCATTCCTCTTCCCAGGCTTCCACGATTTTTATTTCAAAATTCAGTGGATCAACCTTGCCCATGCGGATGGAAAAACGTTGGCCCAAGCGGACTTTATCGCCAAAAATTTTGCGCGGGGCTTTTAAGAAAACCTGCATGTCCGGCAGGGCAATGGTGACCAGGGTCGAGCCAGGATCAACAATGATTCCGGACCAGCGCTGTGACTTATGATTTTGTCGGAAATACTCATATTTCCAGTAGCGTGGACGCATACGCTGGACCTGATTGACCTGTTCAGCCCGGCTGGAAAGCTGAGGCAACAGGGTTTGCAATTCCTCTTTGGAAAGCATGTGACCCTGGCCAGTCAGGTTGCTGACAATCTGACTGACATTGATAAAATCAGAATAGCGCCGCAGTGGCGAGGTAATGGATGCATAGGCCTTGGCACCAATGGTGGCATGGCGTTTTGGTTCGCATTCAAGAATAGACGGGCCCATGGTATTGATAATGCGGTAAATATCTGTGGGTTCGTTCCAGACCCCAGCACTTTCCGCAGACAAGGTGATGTTCTGCGTCCGAAATAAGAGCGGTACATTGTGCTCCAGACACCAGGACGCAATGTTTGTATTGGCCAGAATCATAAACTCCGAAACAATCATCTGGGCTGCCGGGGTATGGGGATAGAGTTCAATGCTCAGGCGCGGCGCATGGGGATCACCGCTTACTACAATATGTGGGTCGGGCTGCTCCATGATGACCGCATGATTGCGGATGCGCTCAGTACGCAGCAACGCGGCCAGCTCATAGGCATCCTGCAACAGAGCTGAACTGCCAGCAGCAATGGCTTCCTCAACTCCGGTATAGGTGAGATTGCCGTGCACCTGCACCCAGGCAATGTGCGGCGTGAGTGTTTGCACCAGACCTTGCGCATCAAGCTCAAAGGTCAGAACCAGGGCTGGATGATTCTGGCCAGCGGTCAGGCTGAAAAATTGCGTGCCCAGCACTTCCGGCAGCATGTGGCTGGTGCCTTCTGGCAGATACAAGGAGGCAAAGCGCTGCTGCACGGTTTTGCCCAGATCGCTCTCAAAATCCCATTCCAGGCATGGGCAGGCCAGGGCCAGGTGCAGGGTAAAGCCCTGGTCATGGCGAATCAGGCTGAAGCCGTCATCAATGTCTTTGGTGGTGGCTGAATCAATGGTCACAATGGAGGTCAAGCCAGGTTCCTGCCTGGCCTGAACCCGTTCCTGAATGCTGGCCACAGCCTCAGCATATGGCTGCGCCCATTCAGGTTCCCAATCGTATTGGGCGCGGGCCAGGTAAAAATTATAATGGGGCGGAACAATGCCCCAGGTTTGAGCCAGCAAGAGTGGCAGGTGGGGGTCTTCAGGCAGGCCCATGGTCATGGTTTTCCACAATCCCTCGCTGTCCCGGTCATCAGGATTGGTCAGGCGAGTCATAATCAGGTCTGTCAAGCGCCTGGTCTGTTCCTGGTCCAGCACAACAGAAGGTTTTTTGCGTTTGCAGAAGCTGTCCCATAGATCGCGGATAAACATTTGCCCCACGCCAATCAGGCGCTCGCGTTCCTGGGCCTTACGCAGTTCTTCCTGACGCCGTTCCACCACGTCCTGGGGATAGATCTCAAAACAGGGCGGTGCAAAACGAAAATGCGTCTTGGTTTGCAGGAGTTTGCGGCCCACAGCAGCCAGATGGTCAGGGTTTGGTTCATCAAAAACAAGAGAGGCAAACCAGGAAATTTCAGCCTGGTCCAGCTCGCCCTGGGCAAGCTCCCAGATTTCCAGGGCATCAATATCTTCGGCCAGGCGTTCACGGCGGGCATGATGCGTGCGCAAAAGATCAAGCATATCCTGTCTGGAGGCGTTGCTGGCTTCTTGAGGCCCTGTCCAGGGCAAGATGCGGGACATGGGGAGTTTCAACTCGCGTTGCCCAGTGGTAAAAACCCGGACCCGAGGGGTCTGGACATCAAGAATCCAGGCCGAAACAGGCTGATTGTCCTGTAAAAATTCAATGATACAGCCAGGTTGTAACGAGATAGACGTGGACATGCTGGGCCTTACGAGCATGGCTCGAAATGGTGATTACAAACGAAGTGGCTCCTGGCCTTTGGCGCACGGAGCAGAACACGCAGACATCTGCACACAGGGCAAACAGCCCTTGTTCTCAGGGACGCACTGATTAAATCAAACGTACGGTCATGGTTATCGTTATTTCATCATCCCGCGCAGAGTTGAGGAGCCTGCCCTGAGCGTAGCCGAAGGAATCCAAGGATTCCTTCGCTCATTACATTCGGTCGGAATGACAAACAAAAAATGCCTATCCTCGTGTGATTGTTAAAGATACTTTTTTTCATAGAGATAAGGCTCGGCATTTGTTCGTACCATGCGATCATAACATGAACAGGCTGAATTTTTTGTACAGGATTTACTCAGCGTTTCCTTAGTGCTTAAACGAGCGCTGTCCAGTAAAGACCATTGCCACCTGGGGCGTGGCCTGGTTAACAGCCTGGATGACTTCCACATCCCGGATAGAGCCACCAGGCTGGGCAATGGCTGTGACGCCCTGGGCAATGGCCAGATCCACGCCATCGCGAAATGGGAAAAATCCATCAGAAACCAGAACTGATCCTGGCAATCCGCCTTTATCAGCCACGGTCTGAGCCTGAATCTGCTCCAGAGTCCTGGCCAGGGCCGCGTCTGTCTCTGCTTTTTGTCCAAGTTCGTACAGCGAGCAGCCACACTGGGCAAAGGCCAATTTGTCTGCATACTTGCTATATGCTTTATGGATAGTTATTTCCACACAGCCCACGCGGTCCTGTTCGCCTGTGCCAATGGCTACCGTGGCGCCATTGCGGACAAAAATAATGGAATTGGATGTAACGCCGGCTTCCACGGCCCATGCAAAAACCAGGTCATCAGCTTCCTGGGGCGTGGGAGTGCGAGCAAGGACTGTACGATCATCTTTACTGGCCTGGGCCGGGAGAAAATTCTGGCTTGAGAGAATACGGTTTTGAAACGAGGTCTGGATGATCAGGCCGCCATCCACCAGTGATTTGATATCCAGAAAGGGCGTTCCCAGCATATCCTGTAAATGGGACAGGGCCGGGATACGGATAATGCGCAGATTTTTTTTCGTGGTCAAAATATCCAGGCTGGCAGCGTCAAAATCCGGGGCCGCAATAACTTCAAAATAACTGGATGTGATAAAGGTGGCGCAGGCTGCGTCCACAGGCTGGTTGACCACAATGGTGCCGCCAAAGGCTGCAATGCGGTCAGCGGCAAAGGCTTTGCTCAGGGCCTGGTGCAGTCCTGCCTCATCCCAGGCTGCTCCGCATGGGTTGTTGTGCTTAAGGATAACAGCGGCTGGTTTGGCTGTCAGGTATTGCAGGATGTTGATGCCATTATCCACATCAGTAAGGTTGATCTTGCCTGGGTGCTTGCCTGACTGAATGAGGTTTTCTTCGGTCAGGGCTGAGACAAGTTTGTGCTGGCCCTGCTGAAAGGTCACACCATCCAGGGTAAAGGTACTGGACGTAATCTCATACAGGGCTGCTGGTTGATCTGGGTTTTCTCCGTAGCGTAGCCCTTTGGATTCTCCATCAATGCTCCATGTTTTTTTGGTAAAGCAGATAGTTTGATCGCCCAGGGTCAAGGTCAGGTCCTGGGGAAAAGAATCCTGCTGGAGTGTATGGTACATTTTTTTTAGATCGCTCATGGTGTTCTCCGAAAATACAAAATTGATACGCTCAAGGTTTGCGTTCCTAGCATAGAGGGCCTGGAGGAGCAAATATGCCACAGGGCAGTATTTAGTTGCTTTATATGTCAGATACGGAGTATTGTTTCACGAGTTGATGGTGCTGTGCTCTGCATTTTTTAGTGTGCGCCGAGAATGCTCGGCCAAGGAAGTGTGCTATGTCCAAATCCTTTTCTGCATCTGATGATACGACACGTACTCATACTCTGTTGGGGCCTGATTTTTTTCAGGACACGCTCATGCATTCACCGCTGGGTGTTTTTGTTACCTCGCCCAGTGGTCGCATTATCTTTGTTAATCATGCCCTGACCCAGATACTTGGCTATGCCTCACCTGCGGAGCTTATGCATACTGTGACTGATATTACGACCCAGATTTATCATCGGGCAGAGGACCGGAGAAAATATTTAGAACTCTTGAGCACACACAAAGAAGTATCTGATCAGGAATGTCAGTTCATCAAAAAAGATGGCTCCAGAGTATGGCTGCTCGGAACTGCCCAGGTGGTGCCTGATCAGACAGGCGAGCCTGCATATATTCGAGGGTTTGTCACTGATATTACAGAGCAGAAAAAAATAGAGGAAAATTTAGTCCGGTCTGAACAAAAATATCGCGACCTGGTGGAAAATATCAATGATGTTATTTATGAAACCAATTTGGAGGGAGTTCTTCGCTATCTGAGCCCCTCGGCTAAAAATATTTTATCTGGTGCCGAGCAGTTTGTTGGGATGTCACTTTTTGATCTGCTTGATCCTGCGGATCGAGAACAGGCGCAGGCCAACTGGTCACGGGTTCTCCAGGGTTCACTTTCCCCCGGCGAATATAAAATACGCGTAGCGCCAGAAAAAATAATCTGGATTCGCACCTCAAGCCGACCGGTCTTGCAGAATAACAAGGTAGCTTCAGTCATCGGCGTGCTTCAGGATATTACAGAACAAAAACTGGCAGAAGAAAATTTGCGTCGCAGTGAGGAACGCTACCGCGATCTCTCTGCCATGCTGCGTCTGATCTGTGACAATGTGCCTGACATGATCTGGGCCAAGGATCTGAATAAAAAATATATTTTTACCAACAAAGCCATTTGTTCTGGCTTGCTGAATGCGGCTGATGTGGAAGAACCTCTGGGCAAAACAGATATGTTTTTTGCCCAGCGAGAGCGGACACGTCATGCAAATAATCCTGATTGGCATACTTTTGGGGAAATCTGCCGTGATACAGACCAAACGACCATGGATGCACGCTGCCAGCAGCAGTTTGATGAATATGGCAACGTGCAGGGAAAATTTCTTTTTTTGGATGTTCATAAGGCCCCGTTACTGGATAAAAATGGAGATATGATCGGGACCGTGGGCTCTGCTCGTGATGTGACTGACTATAAGCGTTTGGAAAAAATGCTCAAAGAACGTGAAGAAGGCTTTCGTACCATTTCACTGATGACCTCAGATATGGTCTATGCGTATGATTTTATATCTGAGCACAGCTTTGAACTCATCTGGGTTGGCGGTGCAGTGGAACGTATCTCCGGGTACAGCGCTGATGAACTGCTGGCTCAGAAAAGTTTACTCCCTTTGCTTAGCCCTGAAGATCAAGAGAATTGTTCAAAAAAGATCTGTGCATTACGTTTTGGGGAAAGTGCGCGCATGGAACTGTGCCTGATTCGCAAGGATGGTTCTCGAATCTGGACAGAATGCAAGGTAATATGCGTGGATCCAGAGTTCAGTTCAGCCAATAAGCGAGTGTATGGCAGTGCGGTTGATATCACGGCGCGCAAAGAAGCAGAGGACGCGCTGCGCTTAAGTGAATATCAGCACCGCGTTATTTTTCAGAATTCACCGCTGGGCATGATTCTCTTTGATAGCGAAGGAACGATTATTGACTGTAATGAGCCATTTGAACGGCTTATGGGCGCTCCACGGGATGTGCTTATTGGCTTTAATACTGCACGTAAGAGTAGTCCGGACATGCAGGCCACAATCAAAAGGGCTTTGCAGGGTGAAGTGGCGGTTTTTGAACAGGAATACACATCCATAAATGGAGGTGTTACGCGCATGTTGCGTGTTAATTTTAATCCTATTTTCCCACAGCCGCCCACAGGAGTTATTGCCACTTTGGAGGATATTGGCGAGCGTAAGCGCATGGAAGAGGCCCTGCGCGAGGAAAGGACTATTCTGCGCAATATTCTGGAAGATATTCTTGCCGGGTACTGGGACTGGGACATGGAGCATATGCATACCTACCTCAGCCCGTCACTGAAACATATGTTCGGATATGAAGATCACGAATTGCCCAACACATACGAGGCATGGTTGAATCTTATTGTGCCTGAAGATGTGCCCATGATACAAAGCGCTTTGCAGGCCCATATAGAGAGCCTGGGGCGCATTGCACTGAATAAAGAAGTTCGCTTTCGGCACAAGGACGGACACCTGGTCTGGGTCATCTGCGCTGGCCGGGTTATTCGCTGGTCAGATGCTGGACAGGCTTTGCGCATAGTTGGCTGTCACATTGATATTTCAGCGCAAAAAGCAGTTGAGGCCGCCCTGGTGCTGGCCAAAAAAGAGGCTGATGCGGCAAGCAAAGCCAAATCTGAATTTTTGGCAAATATGAGCCATGAACTGCGTACTCCGCTCAATGGCATTACAGGTATATTGCAACTTCTTGAAATGACAGAACTGGATGAAGAGCAGCACGAGTATATTGCTGTGGGCAGGCAGTCATCAGATCGCCTGATCAACCTGTTGAGCGATATACTGGACCTTTCTCGCATAGAGGTCGGGGTCGTGCGTATCCAGCATGTTCCTGTGAATCTGAGAAATCTGCTGTCCCAGATCAAAGATCTGTTTCTATCAACAGCAGTAAGTAAAGATATTGATTTTACAGTTATAGTGCATCCCGGCATTCCAGATACGCTGCTGGGGGATAGTACGCGCTTGCACCAGGTTCTGACCAACCTGGTTGGCAATGCCTTTAAGTTTACTACTCAGGGCAGCATCACGGTAGAAGTCTCTGCACTGCCTGGGCATAGGC
>JAAYGZ010000044.1 GCA_012727515.1 Desulfovibrionales bacterium | reverse complement strand
TTTTTCAACAGCACCAGGCCCATATTGTGCATACTCATTCTTTTGGTGGTAATATCTTTGGCCTGCTCGCCGCTACCCTGGCTCAGGTGCCTGTGCGCGTGGGCCAGGTTCATCTGAGTGCACTGCATTGGTATGGCCAAACGTCCTGGCGCCGCACCAAGCAGGTGTACGAAGAAACCCTGGTCCATCGTCTGTGCACCCAGCGCGTTCTGTTTGTTTCTGAAGAATCCCGCACCTATTTTCAACAGCACACAGGCCTGCCCTGGTCCATGCTGACCCTGCTCCACAATGGTCTGCACCTGCCGGATGCTGCCGAGCCCCTGTCTCGCGCAGAACTGGGCGTGCCTGCATCAGCCCGGCTCATTGGCTTTGTGGGGCGTCTGGTTGCGGGCAAGGGCCTGGAGCATTTCTTGCGTCTGGCACATACTGCCACCCAGGAAGCGCCCGGACATTTTCATTTTCTGGTTGTGGGCAAAGGCCCGGCCCTGGAAGCACAACAGGCATGGGTCAAGGCCTGGGGCATGGACCAGCAGGTAACATTTCTGGGCCAGCGCCAGGACGTGCATCGCTGCTACGCGGCCATGGACGCCCTGGTTTTTTGTTCTGAACCAGGAGTTGAGGGCATGCCCGGAGTAGTTCTGGAAGCTGCGGCTCATGGCCTGCCCATTCTGGCAGTGCCCACGGCTCCGCTCAGGGAAATTCAGACCTATTACCCGCGTCTGATCTTTTTGCAGGACACAGAACCAGTGGCTGCGCAACTGCACCAGGCCCTGGCCTTGCCCCCGGCAGATCAGAAGCGCCTGCGAGCGCAGTTTTCCATTGAAGCCATGCGTGACAGAACCGTGGCCTTGTACACTGAACTGATGCAGCAGGTGCGCCCATGAACCTGGTGACCTGGCTGCAATCCATCTGCGGCACAAGCATTCCGGTCCTGTGCTATCATCAGGTGCGGCCCCACAGCCGCATGAGCCCTGAAAAATTTGCCCGCCACCTGGACCTTCTGCTGCGCCTGGGCTTTACAACCATCAGCCTGCGCCAGCTCTACCGCTGCATCCGCAAACAGGCCCCGGTTCAGAAAGGTGCCCTTGTGCTGACTTTTGACGACTGCACCCTGGATAACTGGGTCTATGCCGTGCCCGAACTGATGCGCCGCAATATGCAGGCCGCATTTTTTGGCATCACGGATTTTCTTGTCCCAGGGGCCATGCGCCCCCGCGCTGATCAGAGCGCTGATCTGCCTCAGGTGCCTGATTTTCCTGCCATCATGACCCAGGCCCTGCACGGAGACTGCTCTGGATTCATGAATCACGCGGAAATCCGCGCCCTGGTCCATGACCTGGGCCTGGAAGTCTATGCCCATTCTGCCGCGCACCAGGCCTGTTTTATCAGTACCCGCTCCACGGGCCTGCTCTATGACAACAGTCACTGGAGCCACCGCGCCTTGTGCGGCCCGGAAAGCACAGACAGCACGCCTGTTTATCCTGTGGGCAGCGCCTATGCCCAGGCAGGATTTGGCCTGGATTGGCGAGGCCAGCCCCTGACCGTGCAACACAGCCCGGACAGGCTGGCCTTGTGCGTGGATGATTTTTCCAGCAGCAAACAGCGCCTGGAAGCCATTCTTGACCAGCCGTGCCCATTTCTCTGCCTGCCCTGGGGTGAATATGACGAAGTAACCATCCAGGCTGCCAGAACAGCAGGCTTTGAGGGCCTGCTTACTCTTGGGGCCGGATATGTGGGCCCAGGCACAAACCCCATGACCGTGGGGCGACTGGCTGTCACAGACCGTAAAACACGCGCCTGGCTGGCCCGCAAAACACTTCTGCTGGCCCTGAAACCCGTGGCTTCTTTTGTACGTGGACGCCGCGCACAAGGACGAACATGAATATCTGTTTTGTCAATGCCACCCACAAATGGGGCGGGGTCAAGTCCTGGACCCTGGACGTGGCCCAGGGCCTGGCTGAGCATGGTCATGACATCATCATTGCCGGTCGGAGCGGTCCTTTTCTGGACAAAGCCACAGCCAGGGGCCTGGAAACCCTGGCCCTGGCCTTTGGTCCGGATTTTAACCCACTGCTCATCATACGCCTGCTCAGACTCTTTGCCACGCGCAAAACAGATCTGGTTGTTGTCAATGTGGGCAAAGACATGCGTTCCGCCGGTGTTGCAGCCAGAATACTGGGCATTCCGGTTGTTCATCGCGTGGGACTGGCTGGAGATATGCTCAATACCTGGAAAGTCCGCCTGCTGCACCGCTGGGTACGCCCGCATATTCTTGTGCCCTGCCACCAGATAAAAACCGGTCTTGTACAGGAGCTGCCCTATCTGCACTCCCGGGAAATCAGCGTGATTCTCACCGGCAAAAAGCCTGTGCCCGCGCCGCCCACTACAGTGCACAACCCTGTGCGCTGTGTTTCCACCAGCCAGCTCAATGCAGACAAAGGCCATGCCGATGTGCTTCTGGCCCTGGCCGCACTTAAAAACCAGGGCCATGATTTTCTGTACCATATTGTGGGCACAGGCAGCAGTGAAGCAGAGCTTAAAGCCCTGGCCACACGGTTGCAGTTGGACCAGCACCTGGTCTGGCACGGATTTCAGGCAGATGTGCAGGCTATTTTGCGCCAGGCAGATGTGTTTCTGCTGCCATCCTACAGCGAAGGCCTGCCCAATGCCCTGCTTGAAGCCATGGCCCAGGGCCTGGTTTGCGTGGCCAGGGACGTGGGCGGTGTGCACGAGGTCTGGCCTGATGCTGCGCCTGATCTGCTTTTGCCTGCCACGGGCACGGCTCAGGACTGCGCAGATATTTTAGCAGATCTGTTGCAGCGCCCAGGCCAGGAACTGGCAGAACTCCGCCGCGTGTTCTGGACCGCTGCAGCCGCTAATACCGTGGATGATATGAATACAAACGTGGAAAACTATATGCGCAGTCTGGGGAAAAAACAGTGAGTATCCTGCGCCTGCCAGACCAGCCCGGGTCGCGCACTGGATTTTTCACCGTCACAGTGCTCTTTTTGGCCCTGCTCTGCCTGAACCCTTCTCATGCGGAAGTTTCTGGTGTGCTGGCCGCTGTGCTGGGGGCCGTAGCTCTTGGTTCCTGCCGTGCAGCAATCCTATGGCGCGAGCCTCTTGTGTGGCTGGTCCTTGGCTTTGGCGTTTTTTCAACCCTGGTTCTGGCCTGGCAGGGCAAGCCACCTGGCCCCACAGCCATTATCTATGGCTGGCTCATTCCCCTGACAGTGGGAAAAATTCTGGCGCATTTTCGTGGCCCGGCATTGCATACTGACCTGCTTTTTGGGACCGCAGCCCTGGCAGCCGTGCTTCTTGTGTTTGCTCTTCTGCCTTTTTTGGGCCTGTCAGAACTTGGTTCAATCCGCCTGGGCACGGCTGATCTGACCTACACCTTTCGCAACCAGACCCGCACCGCCCTTTTTGCGTGCCTGGCCGCACTTATTGCACTCACCCACACTACGCTGCCCCGTCGCCTGGCCGCGCTGGCCCTGGCCAGTTGCGCGGTTCTGCTGCCAATTATGGTCCTGGCTGGCAAGCGCATGACTCTGGCTGCTTTTCTGGCCAGCAGCGCATTCTATGCCCTGGTCAGATATCGTTTTCGCGCACGCACCGTGGCTGTTCTGGGCCTGGTCGTGCTCAGTCTTGGTGGGCTGATTGCTGTTCTGGACACAGGCCATCGTTTTGACCTGACCCCAGCGCACCTGCTGCCCAGCCAGGGTGTTCAGGAACGAGCCGCTGTCTGGTACGCGGCAGGTAAACTTTTTCAGAGCGCCCCCCTGACTGGCACAGGCTTTCGCACCTTTCAGGATGCTGCTGCCCCGCATGTGGCTGCGTACAGAGCAGCCCATCCCGGCACGCATGACTATGAAAACCTGGGTGATGCCCATAATATCATTCTGCACCTGCTGGCTGAAAGTGGTCTTGTGGGCCTGGCTCTGTTTAGCGCAATGCTGATCATTCCCCTGGCACGGGCCTGGAAACTGCGCCACACACACCCTGCGGCCCTGTGCCTGGCAGCCTGCCTGGTTCTTGTTCTCCTTAATTTCCAACTGCACATGCATTTAACTGCCTATAATGTAAGCACGCTTCTGTTCTTTTTTCTGGGCCTGGCCCAGGGCCTGACCAGCCCGGAGGATGCCACGCCATGCTGAACCATGTGGTCTATGCTTCTAATTCCAAACTTCCATCCCGCCATGCCAATTCTGTGCAGGTGGCACACATGGTCTGCGCCCTGGCCCCGCTGGTAAGAAATCTTGATGTCTATCTTGCTGATGGCCTGAGTCGCTTGCTGCACCGTTGGACTGGCCGCACCTTTACCCATTATGGCCTGCATAAACCCGCCAATGCCCAGATTCATTTTGTGGCCAATCGCCGCCACAAGCCCTTTGATACAGCTGCGCTCACGGCCCTGCCCAAACAGGCAGACCTCTTTATAACCCGCTCTGCTCCCCTGGCCCTGGCCTGGGCAGAACATGGCCGGTCAGTGCTCTTTGAGTCGCATGTTCCGCCCCGTGATGCCAGTGCCGTGGATATTTCCAGGCTGATCGCGGCCATGCGCGCTGTTCCTGGCGCAGGAGTCATTGCCATTTCCGAGGCTGTTGGCGCCACCTATATGTCCTGGGGCCTGCCAGCACACAAGCTGCTCATTGCCCATGACGGGGTGGACATATCTGCTTTTGCCTGTCCAGCCCACACCAGCGCCAACCCTGGCAGATCAGGGGCCTTGGCCAGACTTTTCGGTGCTCGTATTTATGAACGCCCGGTCATGCTGTACACAGGCTCGCTCAGCCCGCAAAAAGGAGCCATGTTTCTGGCTCAGGCCGCCACATCTCTGCCAGACACGCACATTGCCCTGGTGGGCGGCACAGCTGAAGAATGCACGGCCCTGCGCGCCCAGACTGGCCCGGCTGTCTTTATTCACTCCAGCATAGCGCACAAAGATATCCCGGCCCTGCTCCATGATGCAGACATGCTGGTCATGCCCTATCTGGATTCCGGCGACCTGATCCCTTTTATGTCTCCGCTCAAACTTTTTGAATACCTGGCCTCTGGTACGCCAGTGCTGGCCGCTGATGTGCCAGTGCTGCGCTCTATTTTAGACCCGGGCCGCAATTGTCAGACCTTTACTCCAGGCTCTGCCAAGGCCTTACATCAGGCAGTGCAGACCCTGAGGCACATGACACAGCCAGAGCGCCAGACCCTGCAAACCAGGCAACAAGACACTGCAGCCCACTATACCTGGGCCCAACGCGCTCAAAAAATTCTGGCCTGGCAACAAGAATTAGGAGGTTGTCATGATTGAACTGGGGCCGCTGCTGGTCAAAGGGGGCTGGTGCCAGATTCTGGCCATACAGAATCAGCCTGATCTGTGCGCCAAAGTGCTTATCCCCAAACGCCGCTTTCAGGGCACACGCCCGGATCCCAACCAGATTGTCAGCACCAAATACGGCATCACGGATTTCCTGGAATATGAATGGGCCAATTATCAGAAAATCATGGCCGCCTGCCCGGATGATCTGCGTGCTCATTTTGTGCCCATGCATGGGCTGCAAACTACTCACGATGGGCGCAAAGCCCTGGTTATGGACATTGTGCGCGATGACCAGGGCCAGATTGCTCCAAGTCTGGTCAGCAATACCAGGCCCCTGCGTCCACAGTTCTGGGCCAATCTGGAACGCCTGCGCCACGAGGTTTTTCTGCCCCAGGCCATTGACCATTTTGGCATTGTGCGCCGCAATGTGCTGGTCAGAACCCCGGAGCACCCTGTACTGATAGACTTTCAGACTGGCCGGGAACGCTTCAGAGGCCAATTCTGGCTGCGCTGGCCTTTTTTTATCCGCGCCAAACTGAACCGCTATTTTCGCAAACTCTATACGGAGATGGGACTGCCTGCCAATGTCCTGCAGAAGCTATGAACCTGCTTAATAACGAATCCATCCGCCTGCTGCGTCGCAGCCTGGAATATTTTGTCCCCTATAAGCTGCACATCATCATTGCCTTTACTGCCCTGGGCGTGGTGGCCCTGTGCACGGCAGGAGCGGCCTATCTGGTCCAGCCAGCCCTGGATGAAATTTTCATTAACAAAGACCGCACTGCCCTTATGTTTGTTCCCCTGCTGCTGATCGGGGTCTTTCTGGCCAAAGGCGTGGGCCTGTTCATTCAGAAATACCTCATGTCCTATTGTGGGCTTAAAGTGCTTGAACGCCTGCGCTATGAACTCTACGCCAAAATCATCTGCCTGCCCCTGGATTTTTTCGGAGAAACCAGAGTGGGTATGCTCATGTCGCGCATTATCAATGATGTGAACCTGATCAGCTCCAGTCTGCCGGAAATTCTGCGCATTATTCAGCACAGTCTGACCATGATCGGCCTTATCGGCCTGGTCATTTACCGGGACGCGGTCCTGGCTTTCTGGGCCTGCCTGGTTTTTCCTCTGGCTGTCTATCCGGTCATTTATTTTGGGCGCAAACTGCGCAAGGTAGGACGCAACTATCAGTCAAAAATTGCGGATATTTCCTCACACCTGCAGGAAACCTTTAATGGCCTGCGCGTGGTCAAAGCCTTTGCCACAGAAGATCTGGAAAAAGAAAAATTCGCCCAGACCAGTAACAAACTGGTGCGCATCGGCATTAAAGGCAAAGTCTATAATCAGCTTTCATCGCCCATTATGGAGCTTATCGGCGCAGTAGGGGCAGGACTTGTTATCTGGTATGGGGGCAGCGAGGTCATTGCCGGTAACCGCACACCCGGTGAATTTTTTTCTTTTATGACCGCCCTGGTCATGCTCTATGATCCATTTAAGTCCATAAGTCAGGCCAACAATACCATCCAGCAGGCCATGGCCGGCGCTGAACGGGTTTTTGAAATTCTTGATTCCCAGGACATCCGGGAAGAAACCGGCGGCACCAGGCTCTATACCCCGCCCTTTGCTGCGTTGCGTTTTGAACAGGTTACCTTTTCCTACCCCGGTACCCAGGAACCAGCCTTAAAAGATATTAACCTGGAGATTCTTGCTGGCCAGCGCATTGCCTTTGTTGGCTCAAGCGGGGCGGGCAAAACCACCCTGGTTCATCTTATTCCCCGCTTTCACGACTGCCAGCAGGGCCGCATTATACTCAATGGCCATGATGTGCACGACTACAGCCTGGCCAGCCTGCGCATGGGCATTGGCATTGTGTCCCAGGACCCGTTTTTGTTTAATGTTTCTGTGCGCGACAATATTGCCTACGGCCATAACGCTGACCAGAGCCAGATTGAGCAGGCGGCCCATGCTGCCTATGCTCATGATTTTATTCTGGATTTGCCCCAGGGCTATGACACTGTGGTTGGTGAGAAAGGGGTCAAATTGTCTGGCGGCCAGAAACAGCGCCTGACCATTGCCCGTGCTATTTTAAAAAATCCGTCCCTGCTTATTTTAGATGAGGCCACTTCGGCCCTGGACACCCAGTCAGAGCGTATTGTCCAGCAGGCCCTGGATAACCTGATGCAGGGCCGCACCAGCCTCATTATTGCGCACCGCTTGTCCACAGTGCTTTCTGCGGATAGTATTGTGGTCATGGATGGCGGGCGCATTGTTTCTATTGGCTCGCACCAGGAACTGGTAACCCGCTGTCCCAGGTACCAGCGCCTTTATGCGTTGCAATTTTCCACCACTGCCGGCAACACTGAGTCACAGACAACACAATGAAAAAATTACGCATCCTTATTGCCGAAGACAGCAAGGCTGTTCGCAAAGCACTGATCCGCCAACTTGAAGCTGTTGATGCTGAGATTATCCAGGCCGAAGACGGCCTTGAAGGGCTGGTTAAAGCCCATGAACATCTGCCTGACCTTGTGCTCACAGACATTATCATGCCTAAAATGAACGGCTTTGACCTTTGCCGGGCCTTAAAGGCAGAAACAAACACCAGGCATATTCCCGTTGTTATTTTAAGTGCCAATGAAAACGAAGAATCCATTGAGTATGGTTTTGAAGTCGGGGCCGCAGCCTATGTTTCCAAAATGAATGCAAGCCAGGAACTGCTGCCCTGTGTGCGTGACCTGCTGGAAAAATCCAGCTTGCTGCTCAATAAGCGAATTATGGTTGTTGATGAATCCACAGCAATCCGCGCTATTATTACCCAGGGCCTCCTGGGTGCGGGCTTTCAGGTTGACCAGGCTGGTACCGGAACAGAAGCCGTACATTTTCTTGCCCGCCATAAACCAGATTTGCTGATCACTGATGTGCATGCCGCCATGGCGGACGGCACAAATGTCTATGAGGCAATCCGCCATCGCCCGGAATTACGCGACATCCCGGTCCTGGTCATGAGCACTGAAAGTGACCGCCGCCGGATGCGGGAAATTATCCAACGCGGGGCATCAGGCTGTGTGATCAAGCCCTTTAATATTGAACACCTGGTTATTTCAGTTGAAAAACTGCTGTGCGATCATTTCCGGATTCTGCTGGGCGAAAAACAGCGCCTCACCCATGAGCGCGACATGCTCCTGGCCAGTATCTCCAGCCTGATTCAGGCCCTTGAAGCACGGGACCACTACACACGCGGTCATTCTGAATGCGTGGCCGCCATTTCCGTGGCCATGGCCAAAGTCATGGGCTACAACCATGAAGATGTGCAGAAAATTGATCTGTGCGCCAAATTGCATGATATCGGCAAAATCGGCATCAGCGATCTTATCCTGCTCAAGCCAGGGCGCCTGACTCCGGAAGAATTTGCTCGTATCCAGGAGCATCCGGCCAAAGGCGCAGATATTCTCAGCCCCATTCCCAGCATGGCGGAAATCATTCCCGGCGTGCTCCAGCACCATGAAAAAATGGATGGCACAGGCTATCCCCTGGGCCTGTCCGGGGAGGAAATTCATCCCTGGGCACGTATTATTG
>JAAYGZ010000425.1 GCA_012727515.1 Desulfovibrionales bacterium | reverse complement strand
TTGCAACGCTGGGTGATTTCCACCAGAGTCGTGCAGGTGCGCTGGCTATGGCGAGCACACAGACCGCAATCATACGGACAGCCCTGGCCCACAGCTTCGCGCTGGCCACCGACAAAAGGAATTTTAGGGCGCACCCAGCTTGAAAATGCCGGACTACCCCGCCAGACCACCGCAGAAAACTCCCCATGCTCCGGGCAGTGCTTGACCAGGCGCACGCACTCAGCCTCATGAACCAGGGTTCCGCTAATGCGCTGCAAACACTCCGGACATACAGACAAAACCTGATTAGCCACTACGCAGGCTCCTGGCTTGGATCAAAGCCATAATCAACCAGAATGCGCATAATCTCCTCAAAGCACTCACCAATCATACCCCCGCACACCGTGGGATTGGGCGTGTCATCGGGCACAATGGCCTCACAGGTGATGCCTCCGAAACGGTTGCCAACAGTTTCGGTGAACCAGTCTGTCAGGGCTTCGAGCATCACGGGCAAAACATCGTGGGCCTGTTCATCGGGCCGGCCCTTGCCTGCATAATAGCCCAGCACACAGGCCCCTCCGGTCAAAATTCCGCACGTGCAGTGCCGCACTCCGCCGCCATCACACAGGCCGGTCATGGCCCGGACCAGTCCGGGGTTTTCCACACCTTGCATTTCCAAAGCCAGCAGCAGCATAATCTGGGCACAGCAATAACCCTGACCACCCAAGCGCATGATATCAAGTGCATATTCGTTCATCTGGACCTCGTTTGTTTCACTTTTCCTTTTCTGCTCGTGCGACCAACGCAAAAAGCCCTGGCCTGGCCTGAGCAGAAGCCGCACAAGCCGCTGTTGCCAGGTGCACATCGCCCGTTACCGCCTGCCAGAACCCATGCAGGGAACCATGACGAAAAACAAAATCAGCTGCTGTTTTTTTAAGCAAATCAGTATGATCTTCCAGAACTTCAAGACAAAATCCAGCCCTGACCACCTGCTCTGTAAGAGTGTGCATGTCCGTGGCCTGGGCAAAGCAACAGCGCACTGGCCACGTGTTGCTCTGAATGCCCCTGGCAAAAATATCTGTTAAAAAAAGCCTGCCACCGGGCTTGAGCACCCGAAAAAATTCGGTCAGAGTCTGATCTTTCGTGCTTAGATTCCAGGCACATTCGCAAAAAACCGCGTCCAGGCTCTGGGTCGCCACAGGCAGAGCCGCCATGTCAGCCTGCATAACCCCATGTCCCTGGGCATGAGCCTGACACAGAAAATCTGTGCGCACATCAAGACCCAGGGCCTGCACACCAGCACCCCGCAACAGAGCAAGGGTAGCCCCGCAGCCACAGCCAGCATCCAGCACCACTGCTCCAGGACGCAAATCAGCCAGGCTGAGTAAACGTCTGGTAAGCGTTACCCCGCCTGGCCGCAATGTCTGACCCAGCGCGGCACGAACCGCACCTGAGGCATACAGATCATTTGTCTTCAAGCAATTGTTCCACTTCCAGGATACGGCCCTGGGCCAGGGCCTCAAAAACAAACACAGCCCCGCACTGTGGGCACACCGGCAATTCCACCTGAAAGGCATTGCCCAGATAGTTCAGCTCTGCTTTGCCAGGCACAAGTTTCTGCCCACACGGCTCACAAATCCAGTCCATGTCTTCGGGTAAAAAGGACAAACTCATGACTGACCTCCCATAATGCGCATCCGGTGGCTCCACACGGTCTGCACCACACAGGCACCATCTTTTTCCGTGTATTCAACCCAAAAGGTCACTTCCCCCAGTTCAGCAGCGGCAATGCGCCGTCCATCAGCATGAACAAAACAGCGTTTATGCTCTCTGGACTGGTGGATGACCTGACGCACATCATCTTCCAAAATGCGCCGCTCTTCCAGCATGGCGCGAACCTCTGGCGTAAGTTCCAGCACAATGTCCTCCCAGGCCAGGCGTGGCATGCCTGGCTGATGCAAACGTTCCAACACGGTGTTTTTGAGTTTGCGCCGGTTCATACGCCGGCAGGAAATCCCTGCCGGAGCTTCTGTGGCCTCATGGGCCAGCTCTGGCAGCAGCAGATCCAGAATATGCAGGACAGGCTTGCCCGTGCGGGCCAACTGCTCACGGCACATGGCACAATAGGTCAGAAAATCCGCTTCAGAC
>JAAYGZ010000424.1 GCA_012727515.1 Desulfovibrionales bacterium | reverse complement strand
GTTCCGGGCTGGCGGTAAGCAATTCTGACAAGGTAAAATGCTCCAGAAGTTTGCGACTATCTCCTTTGCCCAGATCTTCAATGCCCAGAGCAGCCACAAAGCGCCAATCCTCAACCTCTCTGGTGCGACTCACATACACGGCCTCAGCCAGGTTCGCCGACTGCACAGGCCCAAAACCCAAGGCCAGAAAATCTTCCTCGCCCAGGGCGTACACAGCTTCCAGGCTGTCATGACCGGCCTGAACCAGGCGCTCTATGGTCTTGCGGCCAAACCAGTCTGCAGTGCCCAGGGTTTTGAACCAGTGTTCAATGGCCTGCACTGTCTGGTCCGGGCAATGCACATTGGGACACAGCAGAAAATCATTGTCCGCCTCAAGGCCAGCGCCACAGCTGGGGCAGGTTGTGGGCAACACAACAGGAGCCGTGGCCAGTACCTGTTCAACCTTGGGGATAACCTCGCCACTGCGAATGATTTCAATTTTCGCCCCAGGGCCAAGGCCGTTTTTTTCCAGAAATCCCGCGTTATGGGCTGTTACCCGGCGAATTGTTGCTCCAGACACAGCAACTGCCTCAATAAGCAGGACTGGCGTCACCTTGCCTGTGCGCCCCACCTGCCACACCACGTCCAAAACCTGAGTTATGGCTGTTTCGCCCTTGCGCTTGACAGCTATCTGCCAGCGATAATGGTGGCTGGTGGCACCCATGGTCTGGCACACATCTTCATTGGTCACTTCCACCACCATGCCATCCAAAGGATAATCCACCTGAGCTGTCAGATCAGCGCTGATGGTTTCCATTTGGGCCATTAACTCTGCCCCACTGCCTTCCCAAAAGGGCAGGGTGCTATAGGGCACAAAATGCACCACCTCGGCGTCAAGGGCCTTTTGCGCTGCCGGGTTGACTGTATCAGACGACACAATGCCCACCACCAGATTGCGGGGATGCTCAAAAATCCCGGCCAGGTGTTCATCAAAATAAGATTGTCTGATAACCATCTCGCCCACCCCAAGGCCCCGGCCTCCAACAGGTATCATGCCCTTGGCAAAAGCAGAGCTGACCTCATAGCCTGTTTCGCCATTACCCCTGGTGGCAAAAACTTCGCCGTCATCACGCCCGGCCAGGCCATCGAGTTTGGGCGTGATCCGAAAGCGCACAGCCTGAACCCCGATCTCGGCAGCTTCTTTGCTCACTCTGGCCACAAAACGCTCCAGGTCCTGGGGCGTGTAGGCTTTTTCAGTGGACAGCATGGGCACAGGATGGCGCACCTCGCGCTTGCCTGGCACAATTTCCGGCTCCACCTGGTGCAGATAGCTATGCTCAGGAGCCAGGACGCGCAGCCGTTCCAGCAACTCATCATATACAGCGTCTTTGATCAGCGGTGCGCCGCGCCGATAGGCCGCGTTGTACTCGCTCAGACGCTGGGCCAGCACATCCGGGTTGGTGCTGTGCAGAAGCTGGTCATCCATATTCTATCCTTTCTGTTATGCCCTGCTGGCCTTGGATGTATGCACGCCATAACGCTCTTCCAAGGCCCGGATACGATCCCGCAAGCGGGCCGCGGTTTCAAATTCCAGCAGTTCCGCTGCCTTGCGCATTTCCCGTTTCAGACGCGCCACATCCTGGGCAACGTTTTTAGGGTCAGATTCATAGTCTGCGCCAGGTTCTGCGGCCTGAGCCAGCACCGTGGTCTCCTGATGCAGATCATAGAGCACATTCTCGGTTTTTTTACGAATAGTCTGCGGCGTGATGCCATGCTCGCTATTATAGTCCATCTGGCGCTCACGACGACGCTCTGTTTCAGCCATGGCCTCTGCCATGGAGCGGGTTATCT
>JAAYGZ010000043.1 GCA_012727515.1 Desulfovibrionales bacterium | reverse complement strand
CAAGAAATCCGCCAGACTGGGAAACCTGCATATCGGTAATGTTATACGTACTTAAAATTTCAACAAGTTGTTCTTTGCTTATTTTTGATGGAGCAGGTCGGAATTCATAGGACACGGTCAGGGCTGCCAGGCAGGACAGAAGGATCGCAATGCGAAAAATCATTTTCAACAGGCGGGGAACTCTGCTGGATGGCACCAAAACCGGATGTGCGTCGCCAATATTGTTGTTGTCTGGCAAAGAAGTTGGCGTTTCCGGATCTGTCTCGTCCACAGGCACGGCTGGTTCGTCCTGCACAGGATCTGAAAGCGGGCGTGACGAGGTCAGGGATTGGATGACCTGCTGCCAGGGGTCGGGGTCGGAAAAAGAAGCCCAGGCCAGTGTTGTGGAGCCAAGCACACAGGTGGCAGAAGCGGCCCAGTCCGCGCCAGACGGATCAATGGGTTGGTCCTGAATGCGCACCTGGCTATCTACAGGAAGAATGTGCACCTGAGGTTTTGCATCGTGCGATTGGGGCGCATCAATGCGCACTAAGGCATGGCGGGGCGCCAGGCCTTCATCCATAAAAATAATATCGCAGGAATCATCGCTGCCAATAAGAGTTTCTCCGGCGGGGAGGATTATTTCCGCGCCCAGGTGCGGACCTGAAAATACGCGGAGGCGGATGACTCCCTGGATTGTCATAGGCTGGTATCCGTTACAGGTCGGGGAGCAGTTTGTGACTCAGCAGAACCTGGAGGAGCGCTGGGCTGGGCTGGGGGGGCATCGTGGCGCATACAACCGCCTTTGGGAGCGGGCTTGCGTTCCGAGTAGTCAGACTGGATCGGACTTTGGCGCATGGAAGGATCATCAACACGTTCGGGCATGGGTGGCAACTCGTCCAAACGGACAACCTTGGGCGTGATCAGGATCAGCCGCTCCATACGTTTACTGCTTTTTGAGGTTGTCTTGAATAAATGACCCAACCCGGGAATATCTTTGAGCAGAGGAATACCGCTTTGGCTCTTGCCTTTTTGTTCGTAGTAATAGCCGCCAATAAGTAAACTCTGCCCAGCGCCCACAATGGCCTGGGTATTGATTTTGGTTTGTTTGATGGGCGGGATCGTCCCTGAGGTGGGTGCTGTGCCGCCATCATCATTCTGGTCATCCTGAACACTGACCGCCAGTTTGATGGATGCGAAGCCCTGGTCATCGCGGATAATATGCGGAGTAACACGCAGCACTGTGCCCGCCTCAACCTTAAAGAGGTCAACGGCCTGGTACCCTTCGACCTGGACATAATAGGTTGTGGTGTTTTCCAGGGTGGCCTGCACATTGTCCACGGTCAGCACGGATGGCCGTCCCAGCATCCGGGCCTCGCCATCTTCTTCCAGGGCCTGAATACGGGCCAGAAAATAGTCAGAACCCATGGTGTAGATAGTGGACAGGGACAAGCCTTGACCAGTGGTGGCGCCTAATACCGGAAGGGGAGATGTTGTCTCAGGAGTTGTGGATAATTCTCCGCCAACGCCCCAGCCTTTGGATTTTGGATTGGCTCCCTGATAGGTAATGCCCAGGTCGCGTTTGAAATTGGTGTCAATGTCCACGATAGCGGCGTGTATTTCCACCAATTCCACAGGCTTGTCTAAATCCTCAATAACTTTGGCATAGTAGTCCATGCGGTATTCTGCATCATGGACAAGCACTGCATTGACCCTGGGGTCAGCCATGATATTGGCTTCGCCGGCCTGAGGAGCAGGGGTATTGTTTTCTTTTGAGCTGCTTTCGTCTTCGCGGCCCTGGGCAGCCAGCCCGGTGCCGGACAGCTTATCCACGGTAGCCACGTTTTGTGTCACCTGAGTGGCAGAACTGGGTGAGCCGTTAATCATGGCGCGTAAAATACTGGCCACTCCAGGAATGGTTACGGTTTTATCCATGCTGCTCACAGCCATGTCTTCAGCCCAGGCGTATTTGAGTGGAAAAACACGCATCACAGTTGAGGAAATCTGAGCCTCTTCATAGGCTGTGGCAGCGCCGACGATCTGGGCAATATAGCTTGGCGGTCCAGAAACAACAATCATTTCACCGTTTGGAGCCAGAACAGGAGGGAGTTGGGAAGAAAAAACAGAAGACTGTTGTAACATGGAAAAAAGTTTATGCGCTGTCAGAGCCCTGGGCGTGATAAAGGCTCTGGTCATATCAGCTTCATTGTAAAAATACAGGGTTGAGCCAAGTTTATACCACGACACACCAAAGGCTGAGCGCATACCGTGCAAAAATTTGTCTGGCTCAACATTGGTAAAGCGTCCGCTCATTGTCCCTTGTACTTCCGGGGCCACAGATGCGCCAAATCCTTGCAGGCGAGCAAAATTCATCAGCACCACGCTGAGATCCTGTCTGTCCGCATAGTAGGTAAATGGCTTTGTCAGACCGCTTGGGTGATCTGTGCCCGCCAGGGCGTACAGGGCCGTGGCCAGCACAAAGCAGGGAAAGAATATAAAAGAGAGGAGGGTTGGGTGAAGTTGATAGGCCGATTTTGTGTTCATGCGCCTTAACGCCCCAAAGACCAGTTGGTGCTCATACCAACCATGCTGAATGGCGAAGAAAGCGCGGCTTTTCCTTCCTGGTTGCCTAAAGCAGAGTGCCACCAGGCAAGATCATTCAGAAAATCTCTGGCAGCAACAGGTATGGTCCGGGAGAGTTCTTCTGCGCTTAATTTATCCAGGCGAAGAGCGCGGTGTAACTGAATGCGGCCTGATTCCAGGGACAAAATTGATGTATGCTTTTTGCTGGATGCTACAACAAATTTGGCACATTGAAGAAGAAGATCATGGGCTTCGGTTTCCTGATCCGGAAGTGTGGCCAGAACACTGAGAAAAATACCTGTGCGTCCATCTGGGCAGAGAAAATCCATGTCCAGATTTTCTTCCAGATGAAAATGAAATACGCCCTGGTCATCTGGGGTGGCAGCGGCCCAGCCCGCAGCGTGTGTAATGGCGTCGGCGGCGTGTTGTGACAATGACATGAGTCCTCCTGGTCTGAAATGTATGTGTAATACGCCGTTGTTGTCAAATATGTTTGTATTTTTGGGTGGTGGATATGTCAGTTTTTAATGTACATTCTGGGCTGCACTGCTTTACGTATCAGCGCCGCACGTAAAGAAACGAAGTAAACCAGCCGTGTATAGATATACAATACAGAGCGGATTACTTCGTTGCCAGTACCTTTTTTGCTTTAGCCAGGATTGCCTCCATGTTATCCCAGAATTTTTGTCCTGGTTTGATTGGTACTTTGCTGGATGGCATCCATGGTGGACAGCATTTTCTGAATGAGCTCCCGCAGTGCGTCTTCCAAAGACTTGAGGGAGTCGCTCATGGCCCTGGAGCGTTCAATATTGGCGTCACCGGCT
>JAAYGZ010000423.1 GCA_012727515.1 Desulfovibrionales bacterium | reverse complement strand
GGTCTGTGGGGAAGTCGCTGGTCAGTGGCTCCTGCGTCCAGCCGTTATCAGCGCACATGGCCAAAGCTGCGTCCGGTGCATGTTGTTTTCGGGCCTCCCATGCCGCCTGCCACCAGCCCTGAAGAAATAAAAAAATGCGTCCAGGCTCTGCACAAAGAGATGGAAATGGACACTGAGTAAGGGATAGCGGCCCTGTTCGGCCCATGCGCTTGTAATTTTTTCAATCAATATAGTTGAAAAGATGTGCGGCAAGATACAGCAACTACTTCTCGGTATGAAGCCTTGAACAAATGAAGAATTGTCCTGTTCCACCGGTGCAGCCTTGAGCATGGTCACTGCAACCGATGCCCAAAGCAGGTTTGAGTCGTGCGGATGTATAAAATGAAAATAAAATTATCTAACTGCTCAGACTGAACTTGATGGGAATAATGATCTGTGCGGAGTGGGCGGGCCTGGGAGTGGCACGGAACGCAAAATGGCCTTTTTGCCAACTTCATCCAGCACATGGTGTCCACTTGATTCCACGACTTCCATCTCATTGATCTGCCCGTCCATATTGACAGCAAAAAAATACCTGCACACACACTAAAAAGTCCCATGCGCCGTGCCTGGACCGGATAATCAAGACAAGGTGTTGTGCGGTAATACATGGAAACATTCAGATTCTGAGCAGACAGGCACAAGGTAGGTTGTTGACTGCTTTCACCTTATGCCTGTCTTAACATTGGCTGGGAGATGATTCTGACAAAATAAACAACAAACTTTTTACATCATCAATCTGAGTGCAAAACCACTGCATAGCAGCTAAATAAAACACGTACAGAGTCCCCATCTGAAAGATTCAGATCAAGAAAACCTGGAGAAGAGACTATTGCACAAAGCTCTGTGCCATCGGCGAGAAGAACAGCGCATTCGGTATTAATTTTTCCCGATCTGATGCGAACAATGGTTCCTTCTCGTTGATTTTCTAAATTGTTCCGCCCTTTGCAATCTTGTCGTTCCAGTATCATCCAAGGAGCCTTTATTTCGGCAGAAAGAAGTCTGCCGGGCATAAGGCCCAGATGCTCTGCACTGGTGTTGGTAACAATAGTCAAAAGAGATCCACCATCCAAAGTAGCAAGCTCAACAAGAGTTTGTACATCTCCTAGGACAAGGGAGCGGACTTTACCCCAAAAAATGTTGCGGGCACTCGTTTTTTTTCTGGATTCATTCTCGATATGCCACCGGGTTACCTGACGTAAATCTTCCTCTGAAAAAGTTACACAGGCCGTGGTAAGATTAGGCGTAGAGTGCCCCAAGATACGTTGGACTGCAGGGACAGGCAGGGCTCCCTGCATCAATTCCACGGCCCGAGCCTTGCGAATCATTTCCGGGCCTCCCAGTTTTTGAGGAAAGCCGCAGGCCATGGCTCGTTCATAAAACTTCCGACGCACAAAAGCGGGATCAACAGCAAAGGAATGCAGTGGCGCTGTGGTAACATCATTCAGCAGGGCCTGCAGTGTTTGCCCTACCTGCTGTGAAATCTGCACTTCCCGCTTATCCAGTAAAACAAGAAAATTTTCCGTGTCTATTGCTTGCGCTAAATTTAAACTGAGAATTTCGCTCAGCTTGGCCCCTGTATACCGGACAAGTAAAAAAATAAGCAAAATCCGTTTACGGGAAAAACGAAGATCCTCTCGTCTGGGTTCTTCTGCCCAACGCCAGAATGATTGCTCAAGGT
>JAAYGZ010000422.1 GCA_012727515.1 Desulfovibrionales bacterium | reverse complement strand
ATGTCCTTGTCTGTGTGGATAATATCCAGCGGCTCATCTGGTGGCGCGTACTGCAGAGGCGGCAGGGCAGAGACCTGGGTCATGATGTGGGCAAAGCCTTGAGTTGTTTGCGAACAAGGGGCAGGATTTTTTCCACAATTCGCTCCACACCCTGGGCATTGGGGTGCAGGCCATCAGTGAGCATGAGTGATTTTACGCCCAGCACGCCATCAAGAAAAAATGGATATAAGGGCAGATCAAAGGCTTGGGCCAGTTCAGGATACACTGCTTCAAAATTCTGCTTATAGGCTGTTCCCCAATTGACCGGAGCGCGCATCCCGGCCAAGATAACCACGGCGCCTGCTTCCTGGCACAGGCGGATCATGGCTTCCAGATTACTGCGCATACGGTCCACGTCCATGCCGCGTAGTCCGTCATTGGCCCCCAGTTCCAGAATAACCAGATCTGGTTTGTCCTCCAGGGACCAGGGCAGGCGATCCAGCCCACCGCTGGTGGTGTCGCCAGAAACTCCGGCATTGGTCACGCGCACAGTATGTCCGTGCTCCAGCAAGCGTGCTTCCAGGCGGGCGGCAAAGGATTCTGATGGTGCCAGGCCATAGCCAGCGGTCAGGCTGTCTCCAAAGGCCAGGATATGGGTGGGTGTTTTTCCGTGGGCCGGACTTGCTCCAATCAGAGCCAGAGCAGAACAAATAAAAATAAAAATGGATAGCATAATGACTCCACAATGGGCTATTGAACTTCGTGATGCAGGGCTGACGCTAACCGCCGGGGCAGGGCCGGTCAACATTCTTCACGATGTCACGTTGCTTGTTGAGCAGGGGCAGACCGTGTCTGTGGTTGGCCCTTCTGGTTCAGGCAAAACCACCATGCTCATGCTCATGGCCGGGCTGGAGCAGGCCAGCACAGGGCTGGTCCGGGTGGCGGGCCTGGATCTGCATGGCCTGCACGAGGACGCTCTGGCCAGGTTCCGACGCGCACACCTGGGCATTGTTTTTCAATCCTTTCACCTTATCCCCACCATGACAGCCCTGGAAAATGCAGCGTTGCCCCTGGAATTTGCCCACCATCCCAAGGCGCGTGAGCTGGCTCAGACAGCTCTGGAACAGGTTGGTCTGGGACACCGGCGCGATCATTATCCGGCCCAGCTTTCAGGCGGAGAGCAGCAGCGGGTGGCCCTGGCCAGGGCTTTTGCGCCCAGACCGCGCATTATTCTGGCTGATGAGCCTACTGGAAATCTGGACGAGGCCACGGGCCAGCGTGTCATGGAGCTGTTATTTACCATGCAGGCTGAAGAACAGACCACCCTGGTGCTGGTGACCCATGATCAGAATCTGGCCCGGCGCTGTACACGCACAGTGCGTATGCACTCCGGGCGGGTAGAAGAATGATGGGCTGGTCTGATGTTGTGCTGGCCCTGCGTCTGTGCGCGCGGGAATTGCGCGGAGGAGTGCGCGGATTCGGGGTTTTTCTTGGCTGCTTATTTTTAGGAACCCTGGCCATCAGCGCTGTAGGCTCCCTGGGTAAGGCCCTGGAACATGGACTGGCCAGAGATGCCAAAGCTATTCTGGGCGCAGATGTGAGTGTGTCTCTGACATCTCGCCAGGCCACGGATGAGGAGGCAGAATTTCTGCGTTCCCTGGCTCCTGTGAGTCAGACCCTGGATACGCGGACCATGGTCCATGTACGTTCGGAGTCATCTGCCAGGGCTGCTGTGCTTACTGAGTTAAAAGGCGTTGATGCACAGTATCCTGTGTACGGAGATCTGCTTCTGGACCGGCCTGGAAGCCTGCATGAGCTGTTGGCTGATCAGCATAGCATGCCTGGCGCTGTTGTGGATCAGGATGTGCTGACTCGTCTGGGTGTTGAGGTGGGCGCTGTGCTGGAACTGGGCGAGACAGCAGTGCAGGTGCGGGCTGTGATCAGGTCTGAGCCAGACCGGGTCGTGGAGTTTTTCAGCCTTGGGCCGCGTATTCTTGTGAGCACAGAAACCTTTCATAACACTGGTCTGGTGCAGCCAGGCAGTTTGTTTCGCGCCCAGTATCGTCTGCGTCTTGCGTCTGATGTTGCTGAAACAGTTGCAGCGCAGATCCGCGAGGCTTTTCCAGAAGCAGGCTGGAGAGTGCGTGACTATACTCATGCCGCGCCTCAGGTCCGCAGGGTTTTAGACCGGCTGCGTGTGGATCTGACTCTGGTGGGGCTGGCAGCCCTGCTGGTGGGTGGGCTGGGTATTGCCGGTGGTGTGCGGGGCTATCTTGGGGCGCGGCTTACGCATATTGCAGCCATGAAATGTATGGGCGGGTCAGTGGCCGTACTTTTTATGGCCTATCTTTTTCAGATGCTGGCCTTGAGTGTACTGGGTGGTTGTGCCGGGCTTGCTGCCGGGGCCATGGTTCCCTGGCTGGCAGATCATTTTTTTGCTGATTTCCTGCCTGTTCACATGGCCTCTGGCCTGTACGCAGCCCCGCTTGTGCAGGCAGCCCTGTTCGGCCTGGTGACCACTGTGGCTTTTTCCCTGCCGCCCCTGCTCCGGGCTGTAACCGTGCGACCAGCAGGTATTTTTCGGGGCTATGTGCATACAGATCTGACGCATCTGCCCAGAATAGCTCTGATTCCCACTGCGGGATGCTTTATTCTCCTGGCGGGCATGGTTTTCTGGTTTGCAGGCAATGCGCTTCTGGCAGCCTGGTTTGTGGCTGGCACCGTGGCTGCGTATGGTCTGTTTGCTGGTTTGGCCAGGTGTATCCGCTGGCTGGCAGGAGCTGTGCCTCCACTGCCCTGGGCCAGTGTGCGTATTGGGCTGGCCAATATCCATCGACCAGGCTCACCTGGCGTGAGTCTGGTTTTTGCTCTGGGTTTTGGGCTGACTGCTCTGGTAGCAGTGATCATGGTCAATGTCAGCCT
>JAAYGZ010000421.1 GCA_012727515.1 Desulfovibrionales bacterium | reverse complement strand
ATCAGCTTCAGGACACGGGTGTCAGCATTGCTGATTTTGACTCCAAAGGATTTGTGGAATTGGCTGACAAGCCCCTGTACCGCCCCATGAGTGAGGTCAAGCTGCCAACCATTTCTGGCAAAATCGAAATGATCAGCGGCAAATGGACCAAGGCCGGGCACCACACTTTGCCTGCCTATGTATCACCGCAACACCCACCCCAGGGTTTGTTTCGTATCGCTTTTGGCCGGGTAGCTGTGCATACCCAGGGGCATACAGTAAATAATCCTTTGCTGGCAGAGCAGATGCCAGAAAATGTGGCCTGGATTCATACCAGCCGCGCCGCTGATCTGGGTATTGTCAATGACGAGGTTGTTGAAATTTTTGCCGCAGATGGCAGCACCAGCCGTATTAAGGTATTTGTAACCGAGTGTATTCATCCAGAAGCGCTCTTTATGGTTCATGGCTTTGGGCACAAGCTGCCTGTGGAATCAAGAGCATTTGGCAAGGGCGTGGCTGACAATGAACTCATGCCTGGCGGCCTGGAACAATGGGACCAGGGCGGAGGAGGCATTTCCATGCAGGAACATTTTGTCGGCCTGCGTAAAATTTAGGGGGCAGACATGAGCATATATAGAATGAAGCTGGACAAAGATCGCTGTATCCATTGCAAGGCCTGCGAAGTGCATTGCAAGGTCAAGAATAATAACCCAATAGGCATTAAGTTTGCCAAACACACGAGCAAAGGGCCAGAACTCAAAGAGGGCAAAATTGTGCTCAAGGCTTCGTATCAGTGCTGCTATCACTGTGAAGATCCTGCCTGTGTAGAAGCCTGCCCCACAGAAGCCATGGTCCGTCGTGAGTCTGACGGCCTGGTCTATGTGATTAAAGATCTGTGTATTGGTTGCGAGGCCTGTGTTGCGGCATGTCCGTGGCACATTCCTGTTCTTCTGGAAGATGAAAATGTAATCGGCAAATGCGATTTCTGCATGGATCGTCTGGATGCTGGATTGCAACCAGCCTGTGTCACGGCCTGCACCACGCACGCGCTCAGCCTGGAACGCAAAAAATAATCTGCCACATACTTTTGTTGCACCAGCCCGGGAAGTCTGCTTTCTGGGCTGGTGTTTTTTATATGAAAGAAATCAGACCGGCAGTTCAGCCCAATCTTCAGGAAGAACAGCCCAGCACGCCCGGTTTCCAACAGCCAGGCGACCATACTCCTGCCCAAGTCCAAGCAGCTCTGCTGGTATGCGTGTGGCCATGGCCAGTAGTTCTGTCAGGGTGATAGTGGGCAATACCGCACGCACAGCCCGCAATTCAGCCCATATGTCCAGATCTGTGTTCGAAGCCAGGGAATCTGTGCCCACACACAAAGGAATTTCTGCCTCATGCAAGGCCGCAACAGGCGGCTGGCCCACGCCAATCCAGGCATTACTGCGCAAGCACAGGCAGACTCGCGTTCCACTGTGAGCCAGCACGTCAATGTCAGCATCATCCACATGCACGCAATGTACAGCCAGGGTCCGGGCATTCAAAACGCCCAGACTCCTGGCATAGGCCACAGCAGAAAGACCAGGTGATTGAAAATTTTTGGGCAGGATACGCCGGGCGCGGAGAAATTCGGCAAACTGACCCTGGCCATGCACAAAAAATTCATTTTCTCCAGGCACTTCTGCAAGGTGGATAGAAAAAACCTTCCCCTGGTTCTCACACCACTGCTTCAGCTGCACCACAAACTCTGCCTGAGTAGAATACAAGGCATGGGCCGCCCTGCTCCACGTCAGTGTATTTGCTGTATCATCTATCTTACGCACACGCCCGGCATATTCCTGCACTGAAACAATATGGATACCCGCCTGTTCTAGCTGGGCATATGTGTGCCCTGGTCTGCTGCACACATCAAGCACACACGCCAGGCCCTGGCCTACGTAATCATTGAAGGATTGTGCAGAATTTTGCTTCCGGGCTGAGGTGCGAAGCAGAGCAAACAAGCTGTCTGCCCAGGCAGAAAAGCCCAAACCTTGCGGAATAGCCCCTGCAAGATGGCTAAGCTCCAGATGGGCGTGCGCGTTGATCAGGCCTGGCACCAGAGTCACTGGCCCGAGATCATGGACCGGGCCGCAGGATTTAAGTTCAGACCACGGCCCCACAGCCACAATACGACCATGCTGAACCGCAAGACCTGCATCCCAGATTTCTGGTACATCTGGATCAAGCGTGATAATACGGCGGGCTTTATAGATACAGGGATACATAAAAAAGCAGGCAACTGCCTTGCATTACCTGATTATTCGTAAATTTTATCAGCAGAGCGCAAAATTGTATCTGGAACAGAAACAGCCATTTTCTGAGCTGCTTTCTTATTAAGATGTAAAATTAGTTCCTTCTGCAACTCAACCGGGGTTGTCGCAGGCTGTGCTCCATCAACAAGCAGACGCTTGGCCATTGCTCCGGTCTGATAGCCGTGCTGGTAATAATCAAAGGCCAGGGCAGCCACAGTACCACGTTGCACTGAATCCACATCAGCGGAAAACACAGGCAGTTTTTCTTCTTCACAAACCTTCAGGACAGATTCAAGCGCTGAAATAACTGTATTATCTGTGGGCAGATATATGGCATCAACCCTGCCAACCAGAGATTTCGCCGCCTGGTACACATCACTGGTTTTAGCCACAGCCGCCTCAATAACTGTAAAATCCAGACGCGCCCCTTCGGCCTGCACCATGCTCACCGTGACCTTTGAATTGGCCTCGCCAGCGTTGTAAATCATTCCCAGTTTTTTCAGGTTTGGAAAAAAGGTACGCACCATTTCTATGTGTTGAGCCACAGGCAACATATCTGAAACGCCAGTAATATTTTTACCGGGCTGCTCCAGATCAGTAACCAGGCCAGCAGCAACAGGATCAGTGATAGCCGTGAAAAGAAGCGGTGCCTGCGCCAGGGCCGGAGCTTTTTTAATAGCCAAAGCACATGCCTGGGCTGATGGAGTGGCAATCGCCAAGACTAAATCTGGTTTTTCGCCTGCAATCTGACTCGCAATCTGATTGGCAGTGGCCACATTGGCCTGCGCTGTATGAACAGAATATACAGCCTCCACACCCTGAGCTTTCAGACTGTCCTGAAAGCCTCGCAGCACAGCGTCCAGCGATGGATGCTCCACAAACTGATTTACAGAGATCGCATATGTTTTGGCAAAGCACGGCAAGGCAGATACAAGCATGGCACACAGCAGCAGTATTGTTTTCATGGTGTCCCTCGAATATGGATGAAAAAAGATAATGGTTCCTACCCGCAGGGTCTTAAAGCCGCAATACCCGTGTAGCCGGCCCAGCAGCGGGTTTGTACCTGGTCAGACATAATAGGCACGAAATATGCTTTCAAAATATGAAATCCAATGAACATGCGTTCTGTACAGCGCCGGAGAAAATATGACTCGATATCTGATTATTTTTATAATATGTATGCAAGGTTGTGTCACACTTAATACCTTGTCTGATCGTTCAGCAAAAAAAGATCCACGCTTATTGGAAACCAGCTACAAAGCCGCCGCGCATCTGGACAAACAAATAGCAACAAGTGGTGCTAAGGCTTTGCCCATGCTTGCTGCCTCTTTTGTAAATTCTGCAAATGTTGACGACTCCAATGATCTTGGGCGCTTACTTTCAGAACAAATTGCCTCTCGCTTGAGTCAGCTTGGCTATTCCATTAGCGAAATACAGTTGCGGACAGATCAGCTCATTATTCGCCCGGAAAGTGGAGTTTTTGCTCTCTCACGAGATATTAACGATATAAGCGCTGATCCCGAAGCTTTTTCTGTCTTGGTTGGCACCTACACGGTTATTGAGCGTCAAATTTACGTCAATACTCGTATCCTGCGGACCAGCGATGGCGTGGCTCTTGGTTCTTCAGATTTTGTGCTGCCCTACATCCGGCTCCGCGCTGCACAATCAGCCACACACACGGAAAACATCATTCCTTCCGTGCAGACTCGCCTTCAATAGCTGCCTTGCCTCTGCCAGAAGAGTAACGTAGGCAAACAAAGAGCTATTATGCAATGCACATCTCAGTTGCCTGCGCACACATCTCTTGCCCATCCTGCCCACGCATACATTTACGGAGAGCCTCTATGGCCAATGCATTTACGCTGCCCTTTGATCTGACACAGTTGTTTGCAGAAAACCGCCCGCGCTTGGCGCACATGCATGACGCCAGCGCCTTTGCTCATGATTTTGCCACTTCTGTCCAGCTTAGCCCAGACCAAAGCGCGCTGCTTCAGCGCACGGCTCTGCTGCACGATATTGGCTATGCGCCTGCCATACAGCACTACAAATTTCACCCCTTGGACGGAGCTCTTTTTTTAGAAAAATATGGCGAAGACCCTTGGGTAGTCGAAGGCGTGCTGCGCCATTCCCTGGCAGAGCACAAAGCAGCAACGCTTCCTCATGTAGCCGGACTCTATGCTGCACGCCCGGTCATTGATGCTGCGCAATGGCTGGTTCAGGCTGTCACCATTGCGGATTGGCGCGCTGCAGGTGTAGGAGGGCGTGTTTCCTTTGGCCAGCGCCTTAATGACATCATCACCAGAAATCCTGATAATCCAGGCAAAGCAGCCCGGGCCACGGATATGGTCAGTCATGTCCGGCGCTGGTTTACAACGTTTATGCATATCGCTTTCCAGGCCACCCCACTGCCATGGATTTTCAGCGATGTGGACAATACGCTTATTTGTCCAGGACAGGCATTGAGCAAGCGCAATGCCCATTCTCTCCGCGCCTATGTTCTGCAGGGTGGCAGATTTTCCCTGGCCACAGGCAAGCACCCCGATAGCATTCGGGCTCTTGTTGAGGAGTTGCACCTTGTTGATGTGCCCCATATTGCGGTGAACGGCACATGCGTGCTGCATAATTCAACCATTCGTCTGCTTGCACACCTCCCTGAAGACGCTACACATTTGGCGCAGCGCCTGGAAAGCATGGGGCTTCCGGTGGTTATGTATCGCACCGGAGGCATTGAGACTGGCTGTCACTGGACAGACGCACTAAGTGATCTGTTTGAACAATATGGAGAAATACGGCCTGTAGCCAGCAACCAAGCAGGACCATTGTTAAAAATCCTCTGTATCGTCAAAGATGATGATGCAAGACGTGAGCAGGATTTGCGCGAACTCGCCGATACATTTGGTGTGGCCTGCTGCCGCAGTGATGCGCAATTCTTGGAATTTTTGCCCAAAGACGGCAATAAAGGCCTTGCTCTGCGTACAATTCTCCAGGAAGCCCAGTGGCCCTTGCTTCATTCCATTGCAGTGGGTGATTCAGAAAATGATGCTCCCATGTTTGCCCAATGCGGCATGTGCGCTGCTGTGGCCAATGCCAGCGTTTCCTCATTACGTGGGGCTGACTGGATTCTTCCTGCCTGTCATGAGTCGGGCATGGCAGAACTGCTTGATGTCATCGGAAAACATGGCTGGGCAGGTATAGGCAATGAGT
>JAAYGZ010000420.1 GCA_012727515.1 Desulfovibrionales bacterium | reverse complement strand
GGGATATATGGTGCAGGCTGGCTATTCTCCACAAGGGATGGTTGGGCTTATGGATATGCTGCGTTCATTAAGCGCTGGCGAACCGAGCCGTCTGGCGGCCATGTTTTCTTCCCATCCCATGAGTGATGAGCGCTACGCCACAGCAGTCAACCGGGCCACAACGCACTATGCCTCGGCTCAGGGTTTACCGCGTCACCAGGAGCGCTACATGGATGCAACAGCAGCAGTGCGCAAACTCAAGCCCATGTTCAAACATTTTCAGGATGCTGATAAGGCAATGGCTGCTAAAAAATATGCTGTGGCAGAATCTGCCTATGCCGAAGGATTGCGCCTTGCGCCTAATGATTATGCTGGGCTGTGCATGTTGGCCAAGTGTCAGATCGCCCAGGAAAAGGCTACCCAGGCTGCTCAGAGTGCAGACAAGGCCCGCCGCAGTTTACCCGGCGAAGCCCAGGCCCAGCATGTGCATGGCGTGGCCTGTTTGATGCTGAAAGACTATAGTGCGGCTCTGGCTGATTTTACGGCCTATGAAAAAATGCTGCCCGGCAACCCGACCACTATTTTTATGAAAGGCTTTTCCTACGAAGGGATGCAGAACAAGCCAGGCGCTGCCCAGGAATACCAGCGCTATCTGCGCTTGGTGAATCAGGGTGAAATGGCCCAACATGCCTATTCCCGGCTCAAGGCCTGGGGATACCTGTAAGAGGGTAATGCCCAGCACCCAGTTAGAAAGAGGCCATTCATAGAGAGGATGGCCTCTTTTATTTGGAGGTTTGATGAAACAAACATGGATGACCGCTGTAACGGCGCTGATGATTATATTTGTATCGTGCTGGGCCCTGGCTGCTGATCCTGCTCCGGACAACGCTGATGTCGAGACCAGCGCCTTGTCGTCATTTCTGCAAAGTAAAACACAGGAAATGGAGACCCTGCAACTGGATGCCCAGGCCTTGCAGGAACGGGCCGAGCAACTCAGCGCATCCTTTGCGCCAGCCATGGAACGCACCCGCAATGGCTTGAAAATGCTTGAAGTCATGGCCCGCATGGTCAAAACAAATCCCTATGATATGCGGGTGGCTCTGGCTGAGGCCAAGTATTGGCAGCTTTCACTGGCCAAAGAATATCTGCCTCTGGAAAATCTGACTAAAGAATTGGATCTGAAAATAGAGACAATCCAGACCCTGCAAGACGATCTGGAACGCAAATGGTCAACCAGCCTGGATACACATTTGCGCCATGATGTGCAGGCCATTCATAAAAATGTAGGCACTCTCAGAACGTCCTTCAGGGAAATGCAGAAGCAACTGAGCGCTACTGCGGCTCAGGTAACAGAAGTTCAGGCACGGCTTACAGAATGGGTCACTGCTTTTGAAACCCAGTTGCCGCAGATCTGGAAGGCCGAATTTCTGGATGGTCGGAAGTTTCGTCTTTTTCCGGCTGATGGCGTGGATGTGCGCAAAGAGGTTGCTGATTGGTATGGCAATGTAAAAACATTTCTGACCAATCGCTACACCTGGAGTCCCGGAGAAACAGGAGACTGGATTGGTACATTTTTCTTTTTTTGGCTGCCTTTTGTGCTGGTCGGCGTCTTTTCATATCGCTTTCTGGCCTCTGTCTTTACCAATGCCAATGCAGGGGGCAGGCTGACCTCTGGCTTTGGTATTGTGTGCCTGTCTATGGCCCTTTCTTTGTTGGCTGCTTTTTTGTCTGGCGGGGTCAAGCAGACCTCGGTGCTCTTGTTTGCCACCCATGTTCTGATGCTGTTAGGCGTACAGGCCCTGGCCTGGGTTTTTCGCAATGTGCGTGGGGTGCTGAAGCATAAAGCGCATCAACCGCTGTTGCCAGTGGTTTTTCTCTCCACCAGTGTTGCACTTATTGACCTGCTGCGCTTGCCTGGATGGCTGGAAAATCAAATCTGGATCAGTCTTCTGGTGCTGAGCAGTTTGTTTTTTGGCATGGTGCAACCAGAATTGCGCTATGAACGTGCGGTTCGCAGTATTCATCCGTATATTCTGGCCGTACTTGTGGCAGTGGCTGTGCTGGGGTGGGGGAATCTGGCCGGGCTGGCAAGTATGCTGTGGGGAGTGCTGGCTCTGGGTATGCAATGGGCCCTTGGAGCCACCAGCGTACTG
>JAAYGZ010000419.1 GCA_012727515.1 Desulfovibrionales bacterium | reverse complement strand
TGAACATACATATGGCTTCAGCCATAATCCGCCAGGAACGCCCTGATGCCCTTCTCCCCACCCTTGGCGGCCAGACAGCCCTGAACCTGGCCATGGAACTGCATTATGCAGGCGTTCTGGAAGAATGCGGAGTTGAAATGATCGGGGCGCGACCAGCTTCCATTGAACTGGCAGAAAACCGGCAGGAATTTCGTTCTGCCATGCTGGCCGCAGGGCTGGATCTGCCACTCAGCGCCCTGGCCTCTTCTGTCGAAGAAGCTCTTGACGTGCAGCGCCTGGTTGGGTTCCCGACCATTATACGACCTTCGTACACCCTTGGCGGTAGTGGCGGTGGAATTGCCTATAATCTTGAAGAGCTTCAAGAAATCACCCGTCAGGGCCTTGAAGCCTCGCCCATTGGCCAGGTCTTGGTGGAAGAATCTGTGCGCGGCTGGAAAGAGATGGAGCTTGAGGTTGTGCGCGATGGGGCAGACAATGCCATTGTTGTCTGCGGCATTGAAAATCTTGACCCCATGGGTGTTCACACGGGTGACTCCATAACTGTTGCCCCTATTCAGACTCTTTCAGACCTGGAGTACCAGGCACTGCGTAACGATGCCCTGCGTGTGGTGCGAACAGTCGGAGTTGATACAGGTGGCTGCAATATTCAGTTTGCCATTCATCCAAAAACAGGCCGCAGGGTTGTTATTGAAATGAATCCGCGCGTATCGCGCTCTTCAGCCCTGGCCTCAAAGGCTACTGGTTTTCCCATTGCCAGGGTTGCGGCAAAACTGGCTGTTGGCTACCGCCTGGATGAACTGCGCAATGATATCACCGGCACCTCCGCCTGTTTTGAGCCAACCCTGGACTACTGCGTGGTCAAGGTACCCCGATTCAATTTTGACAAATTTGATGGTGCCCGGCCTGAACTTGGCCTGCAGATGCATTCTGTTGGCGAAACCATGGCCCTTGGCGGTAATTTCCGGGAAGCGCTGCAAAAAGCCATGCGCGGCCTTGAAACCGGTCTTGCCGGGCTGGAACCGCCGCGTCGCGCCGAGGATGACACCAGCAGCAGGCACGAACGGCTGGCGCTGGTGCGTCAGCATCTTTACGTCACTGGTCCGGAACGCCTGCTCCAGGTGTATGAGGCTCTGCTGCTGGGCATTGGGGTTGATGAAATCGCCTCCAGCACCGGGATTGATCCCTGGTTTCTTGTGCAGCTTGAACATATCGCCCGGCTGGAAAAAGCAGTGGAGCAGGTCTTTGCGCCTCTGGTGGCAGCGGCATTGTGTGCAGGAGAACAACTCCACGACATGGACCCCGGGCAGCACAAGGAATTTTGTCGCTTTTTCCGCCATCTCAAAGCTCAGGGCTTCAGCGACCTGCGCCTGGCCCACCTGCTTGGCCTTACTGAACAGAACATACGCCACCTGCGCTATGCTGCAGGTATTTATCCGGCCTTTCGCAATGTTGATACCTGTGCCGGAGAATTCATGGCTCGCACGCCCTATTTTTATTCAACCTACGACACAGGTGAACATCAGGCGCACGAAAACGCGCCTACAGAGCCACGCCGTGCGCGCACAGTGCTTATTCTTGGCAGCGGCCCCAATCGTATCGGGCAAGGGGTTGAATTTGACTACTGTTGTGTGCAGGCAGCCTTGTCCCTGCGTGACATGGGCATTGCCTCTATCTTGCTCAACTCCAACCCGGAAACAGTGTCCACGGATTATGATACTGCGGATCGCCTCTATTTTGAGCCAGTAACAGCGGAAGACGTGCTTGCGGTCTGCCGGAAAGAAGGGCCGGATGGGGTTATTGTTCAGTTCGGTGGGCAAACACCACTTAATCTGGCAGCCGAGCTTGAATCAGCTGGCATTCCTATCATAGGAACACGCCCTGCAGCCATTGCAATGGCTGAAGACAGGGATGCCTTTGGCGCACTGGCCGAAAGGCTTGGGGTGCCACAACCAGCACGAGCCACGGCAGTTAATGAAGAAACCGCCTGCCGTATTGCCAGGCACATAGGCTACCCGGTGATGGTCCGTCCTTCTTTTGTGCTTGGTGGCAAGGGGATGCGGGTCATTCATGATGAAAGTGCCTTGCGGGAATATGTACGCACCGGGGTGCCTGGCTTTAGTGTGAGCACAAAAACCCCTGTGCTGGTAGATAAATTCCTTGAAAATGCCGTGGAGGCAGATGTGGATGTGCTTGCAGATGGCACGGATGTGACCATTGCTGCCATCATGGAACATATTGAACAGGCTGGCATACATTCGGGCGACTCCTGCTGCTCCATTCCAACCCATACCCTGGGCAAGGCGCAGCTTGAGCGCATTCGCGAACTTGCGCACATACTTGGCCGTGAACTCGGCGTTATCGGCCTGCTGAACATCCAGTTTGCCGTGCGTGGTGATGAAGTTATGGTTATTGAAGCCAACCCCAGGGCCTCACGCACCATTCCTTTTGTCTCCAAGGCAGTGGGGCGCAACATCGCCGGTATTGCAGCCAGAGTCATGGCCGGAGACACCCTGGCTGCTCTGGATTTTATGGAAGAACCGCAGCTTGCATATCACTGCGTTAAAGAGTCGATCATTCCTTTTGCACGTTTTCCCGGCACTACCATCGGTCTTGGGCCGGAAATGCTCTCTACCGGTGAAGTGATGGGCATTGACCGCAGTTTTGGCATGGCCTTTTTAAAATCTCAGTCTGCAGCTGGTTTTCCCATTCCTTTTTCCGGCAAAATTGTCCTCTCTGTTTCTGATAAAGATAAAGAAGCGCTTGCCCCCCTGGCTGCACGACTTGTCGCCCTGGGTTTTTCACTTTATGCCACCGAAGGTACGCGCAACACGTTGCTCAGGCACGGGGTTGCGAGTGAACTGGTGGTAAAAATAGGGCCACACCGGCCGCACCTGATTGATTTTATCCGCAACCGGGAAGCAGCCATGATTGTCAACACAGTAAGCGGCCCTGTTTCAGCCAGAGACGCAACTGTTATCAGGGCCGAAGCGCTTGCACGACACATTGTGCTGCTGACAACGCTGGCAGCCCTGACAGCAGCTGTGGAAGGGCTTGAAATACGACAAACCAACAAACGCAGTGTTGCCCCCATGCAGGATTATTACGCTGGCCTGGTCACCGGGGAACCGGCCCCATGAT
>JAAYGZ010000418.1 GCA_012727515.1 Desulfovibrionales bacterium | reverse complement strand
CTTGGCGTATAGTCACTGGCAATATAATAGATGAGGCTCCCGCGTTGTCCGGTGTAAAAGGCAGCGCTGGTAATAACATCAGCAGCCTGAAACAGGCCGGGAATTTTCATGGTCACCACACAGTCACTGCCAGCCAGCGTATGTCCAAAGCCCACGCCAGCGGCCACGGCTTCGTTTACAGACCAGCCAACAGTAATCATGTCCTGTACCTGGGATAAGCCCTTGTCGATGACCTCGGTACTGGGCGTGCCTGGATAGCCGTCTGCGGCATGGATGCCTGCGCGTACACAGCCCACTGCAAAGGCCATGTTGCCCTGGATGACAACACCTTTTCCACTTTTTTCAACGCACAGCGCCTTGACTGCGTTCATGCTTGAACCTCCGTTCTCTTTGTTCTGAAATTTTTCCGTGCTTCGGGGAGGCTGTAAAGAGAAGTCTGTCCCATGTCCACGCCTTATGGCCCTGCAATCAGGGCCTGGCAAAGCTGTTTTTTTGCTGTCTGATCTGCCCACCACGACACTGCTCTTGCTTCCAATGCGCGTGGAACCAAACCACAAACCACAAACTATAAACCATAGACCATAAGCAATGGACCATAAACCACCATTGACGAATGCGGGGTTCTTTAGACAAAGGCATTGTGCGCGGCGCTGTGTCGCGTACTACGCAGGAGGACCGATGGCTGAACGTGTTTTTTCCATTGTTACCAGGCCAGACACCGGGCTGGCGCTTTATGAATGCGTGCGCGATCATGTGCGCACGTTGCATGACCAGGGGTTGAGCACGCTGGTGGGCTATGATGTTATGAGTAATGGTCGGGTTATTCTGCTCAAAGTGCGGGGGCCAGAACCAGAAAAAATGCCCAGTGAAGACACTGTGAACACTGTGCTTGCCGAGGATTTTGTGCAGGCCCTGGAAGCTCTGGCCCAGGAACTGGTGGACGGGTTTTATGCCCCAAGTTTTGCGCATTGTGCTTCAGAGGAGAATCATGCTGACCCTATTTATTAATCTGTCGATAAAACTATTTTTTCTGCTCACGCCTTTTTTTGTGCTCAGTGTTTTTTTATCCATGACCGAGCACATGGACCGGGCCTCCCAGCGCAATGTGGCCATGCGTACCACATGCGCAGTGGCAGTTATCTGTCTGATTTTATATCTGGCCGGAAATTCCATTTTTGCGACCCTGGGCATTACCCTGGACGGCTTTCGTATTGGCGCCGGGAGCCTGCTTTTTTTATCTGCCGTGTCCTTGGTTTCCGGAAAGCGCTCCAGCCAGGAAGTTGCGCCTGACATTGATTTTGCCGTGGTGCCCCTGGCTATCCCGATCACTGTTGGCCCCGCAACCATTGGTACCCTGCTTATTTTGAGCGCAGAACTGGGCGGAGTTGCGGAGCGGACCATTGGCGCAGCCGCGCTGGTCTGTGCGTGCCTGTGTGTCGGCATTATTCTGCATTCATCGCGGGTGCTTAAAAAAATACTCGGTACTGTGGGATTGTCCATTATGACAAAAATTACCGGGCTGGTTTTGTCTGCTCTGGCCGCACAAATTGTTTTTACAGGCATTCAGAATTTTCTGCGCTGAACATGGCTGGACAAGGCGCTGAAGATGTGCGGAGCAGGCAGGATTTTGACTTTGCGGCTTTTTTTGGTAGGCCAAAGAAAAGCATGCGATGGGAGCACGTATGGCCGAGCAGTTTTTAACCTTGCGAGAAATCGCCGCCCAGTTAGATCTTCCTGAAAGCAGTATCCGCTATTACCGGGACCGTTTCAAAGAATTCATTCCCTTTGTGGGCCAGGGACGGCGCAGGCGTTATACAACAGAAGCAGTGGCAGTGTTCGCATTTATCAGTACAGAAATGCAGCGCAATACAGCGTATGAGGATATTGTCGCGGCCCTGGCCAGAACATATCCTCAACACCCGGTAGTGGATCAGCCAGCCCTGCATCATGCCCGTGTGCTCCATGCGCCAGACAGCGGTCTGACTGAGCTGGTACATATTCAGGCCAGGGCATTGGAGCAGATGTCCCAGGCCCTCAAAGACAAGACCAGCCACGGGGACAGTGCGCTGCGCGACCTGGAAGGACGCTGCGACACACTGAAACGGGCCTTGTACATGGTGTGGGGTGAAGTCAAAAAAATGCAGGCCGCGCAACTCCCAGGCTCAGACCTGCCCGAGGCTGTGGAAGAAAAGCTGCATGCCCTGGATCAGGAAATATCAGCTCAGTCTGAACGTCTGGCAGTGCTGGAAACCCTGGTCCGCAAGGACATGGACCAGCTCAAGGCCCAGATGGAGCGCTGCCAGTTCTGGACCCAGCGTCTGGTGCTCCAGTACAGGGGCAAAAATTCTGATCAGGGAACATAGTGCCAGCCATGCATGTGCTGGACGAGTGGACTGATTTTACGTACATGGCGCACCATGAATCACATGTACCATACACTGCGCACAGAAAGTACAGCACAGGGACAGACTTTGAGTTATGTCCCTTTTTTTTGGCCTCAGCATAACGTTTTACTCCGAAACAAGGCGGGCGCATGAATTGGCGGCATAAGGATCTTTTACATATAGGACAGTTGAGCGCAGAGGAAATTCTGCATGTTTTTGCCACAGCAGCGCGGTTTGCCGAGGTTAATGAGCGGCCCGTTAAAAAAGTGCCGGTGCTCAAGGGCAAAAGCGTGGTTCTTTTTTTTGCCGAAGCCTCCACGCGCACCAAGACATCGTTTGATATGGCGGGCAAGCGCTTGTCTGCGGATACCTTCAGCCTGGCCAAGACCACCAGTTCTTTGCAAAAAGGTGAAAGCCTCAAAGACACAGCCCTGACTCTGCAAGCCATGCGCCCTGACGCTATTGTGATCCGTCACTGGCAGAGCGGGGCAGCAGAATTTCTGGCCCAGCGGCTGCACTGTTCGGTCATCAATGCCGGCGATGGCTGGCACGCCCATCCTACTCAGGCGCTGCTGGACGGGTTTACCCTGTTTCAGGTCTGGGATTCGTTTGTCGGTAAAACCATCTGCATTGTGGGCGATATTGCGCACAGCCGCGTGGCCCGTTCTGATGTGGAGATGTTTACTGCTCTGGGCGCACGGGTGCGTATTTGTGCGCCGCGCACCCTGTTGCCAGCGGCTGTATCGTCCTGGCCAGTGGAGATATTTTCTGACGTGGAAACAGCCTGCCTGGGCGTGGACGCCGTGATTTGTCTGCGTTTGCAGCTTGAACGCCAACAGGCCGGGCTGCTGCCTGATCTGCGGGAATATGCGCGTATTTACGGCCTGGCTCCCAGGCATTTGCGTCAGGCAGCAGACACCGTGAAAATCATGCACCCAGGGCCTATCAATCGTGGTCTGGAAATCAGCGCAGAACTGGCTGACTCAGGCGCAAGCCTGATTCTTGATCAGGTCACGGCTGGCGTGGCTGTGCGCATGGCCCTGCTTCATCTTTTTCTGACCCGCACTCAGGTGGCGGCCTGAGCCATATTCAGGAGGAAACTCATGGCAATGTGTGAACTCATTGTGCGCAATGTATTCTGGCAGGATGCAATGCATGATGTGCTGGTTACAGATGGCCGCATCACAGAGCTGGTGCCGGCCCAGAGTGCTCGCGTGGATGCAGCACAGATCCTGGACGCCCAGGGCCTGTATATTTTGCCCAGCCTCATTGATGCCCATGTGCATCTGCGTGAGCCAGGCCAGGAATACAAGGAAGACATTGCCTCTGGCCTCACAGCGGCCTTGCAGGGCGGGTTTGGGCAGGTCATGGCCATGGCCAACACCTGCCCGGTCAATGATTCTGGTGCAGTGACCCGTTTTATGCTGGCGCAGGCCACGGCTGCCTATGCCCACGGTCCATGGGTGCGGCCTATCGGTGCCCTGACCATGGGCCTGGCTGGTCGTGAACTGGCTCCGGCAGGAGAACTGGCTGCAGCAGGCTGTGTGGCTCTGTCGAATGATGGACTGCCTGTTGAAAACACAGAGCTTTTTCGCCGGGCCATGGAATACGGGGCAGATTTCGGCCTCAAGGTCATTGATCACTGCGAAGACCCGTGGCTTGGCCGGGGCGGTGTTATGAATGAGGGGCAGGTGTCCGGCAGGCTGGGCTTAAAAGGCATTCCCTCTGTATCAGAAGCCATGCAGGTGGCCAGGGACGTGCTTTTAGCCTCATATCTGGATCTGCCCATTCATCTGGCCCATATCAGTTGCCGGGAATCTGTGGAACTGATTGCTCTGGCCAAGGCCAAGGGTATTCCCGTCACTGCCGAAACCTGTCCGCATTATTTGCTGTGGGACGAAACACGGGTTGAGGGCTATGATACCAAGGTGCGTGTGAATCCGCCGTTGCGCACCAGAGATGATGTGCTGGCCCTGCGTCAGGCCGTGCGTGAAGGTGTGATTGATATTCTGGCCACGGATCATGCCCCGCACGCAACTCATGAAAAAGAAGTGCCGTTTGACGAGGCGCCGAATGGAATTTCCGGCCTGGACACGGCCTTGTCCCTGACCTGTGAACTGGTACGCAGTGGAGAACTGACCTGGAACGATGTGCCGCGCTTATGGAGCTGGATGCCGGGTCAGATATTTAACCTGCCGCACACGGCTTTCAGGGCTGGAGATCCGGCGGATTTCATCCTTTTTGATCCGGACAGGGCCTGGGTGGTCACTCCGGAGGCCATGTGTTCCAAGGGCAAAAATACACCGTGCCTGGGTCTTGAAGTGCCAGGTCAGGTCATGTGGCATATTCTTGGTGGGCGCGTGATTTTTGACCGCAGCGCACACACCAGCCAAGGACTATAGCGCATGTCCGCATGTTCAGGGTTGCTTGACAAGGTTCTTGCTTTGAGCATAGCGCGATTCGCGAAACAAACTTCTGAAGCCTGGCGCCTGCTTTCCAAGACCAAGAACACCATTTTTTCCCGTACAGCATACACGGCTGGCCTTGGGGTCAGCATGAGCCAGCGTACACTGCCGAGCATATCTGCCCGGGCAGATTGCCCGTGGTGGGCCTTGGTGTTGTCAGGGCCAGAACATGAAGCATACATGCGTATGCGCAACCAGTGGAAGAAACTGATTTCAGTTTTTGTGCAAGAGGACAGCTTTGGCTCAGGCCAAAGCCCAGCGGACGCCTTGGACTGCACGGTTCAAGGATAGCAACATTCATTGAGGAGGATTGTTTGATGAAGCGGATTGTAGCTCTGTGCATGATGTTGGCCATGGTTTGCGGCTTTGCAGGCGCATCCCTGGCTGCCGACGACACTGTGCGTATCGGCGTGTTTCTGCCCCTGACTGGCCAGAACGCCTTTGGCGGCCAGTTGGAACTGGAAGGGGTGCAGATGGCGCACAAAGAAGTGGGCGAAGTTCTGGGTAAGAAAATTGAGTTGTTTGTGGTGGACAACAAGTCTGACAAGGTTGAGGCAGCCAATGCTGTCAACCGTTTGATTGAAAAGGAAAAAGTTCAGGCCATTATCGGCACCTATGGTTCTTCCCTGGCCATGGCCGGTGGCGAAGTATCTGAAAAGGCCGGTATCCCCCAGATGGGCACAAGCTGCACCAATCCTCTGGTTACCCAGGGCAAGAAGTACATCTTCCGGGTGTGCTTTATTGATCCGTTCCAGGGCGCAGGCGCTGCAACATACGCATTCAAAGACCTGAATCTGAAGAAAGCGGCCCTGCTTATTGACGTGGCCAATGATTATTCTGTGGGCCTGGCCAGTTTCTTTAAAAAGTCTTTTACCAAGCTGGGCGGCGAAGTGGTTGCGACCCTGAACTACCAGTCTGGCGACCAGGATTTTACTGCGCAGTTGCAGGAAATCATGTCCAAGCAGCCTGACGTACTGTTTATTCCTTCCTATTTTGCGGAAGGCGCCATCATTATGAAGCAAGCCAAGGAACTGGGCGCAGAATTTAAGATCATGGGCGGCGATGCCATGGATAACCCGGAAATTACCGCTATTGGCGGCAATGCCGTGGAAGGCTTTATGCACACCACCTTCCCTTATGATCCATCCATGCCTGACATGAACCCTGTGGCTGCCAAGTTTACAGAAGAGTGGAAAAAGGCTCATCCTGAAAAGGATCCCAATGTGAACGCAGCCCTGGGCTATGATTCGTACATGATCATCATTGACGCCATTACCCGCGCCGGGTCTGCTGATCCTCAGGCCATTACGGACGCCTTGTCCGCAACCAAGGGATTTGTTGGCGTAACCGGAACCACAACCATCAACGAAACTCATGACGCTGAAAAGCCTGTTGGACTGGTCATGATCAAGGATGGCAAGAAAACCTATGTTGGCAGCATCACTCCTGAGCTGTAATTGATGCACAGAGCCCTGAACCGGGCATTGGCGGCAGGGGGAAACTCCTGCCGCTCCTTTTAACCAAGGATCCTTGTATGAATCTGGCCACATTTATCCAGCATTTTTTAAACAGCCTGACCCTGGGCAGCTTGTATGCGCTCATCGCCATTGGCTACACCATGGTGTACGGGATTTTGCGGCTGATCAATTTTGCCCACAGTGAAATTTTCATGCTCGGCGCGTATCTGGTGTTCTGGGGCATTACCCTGTTCCACCTGCCCTGGGTTCTGGCCATGGTGCTGTCTATTATCAGCGTGGCTGGCATTGGCATCATGGTTGACCGCATTGCCTACCGTCCTTTGCGCGATGCGCCGCGCATCTCGGCTCTGATCAGCGCCATTGGTGTTTCTTTTTTTCTGCAGAATGTGGCCATTGTATTTTTCCAGGCCATTCCACGCGAAGTGTACCGGCCTGAGTGGTTGGAGAATCCCATTATTGTCAGCGGAGTACGTGTTTTACCCTTGACCCTGTTTGTGCCTGTGCTTTCACTGCTGCTCATGCTGGGCCTGGTTTATGTTGTCTATCATACCAAGGCTGGCCTGGGTATGCGCGCCATCAGCAAAGACATTGAAACCAGCTATCTCATGGGCGTGTCTGTCAACAAGGTCATTGCCCTGACCTTTGGCATTGGCTCTGCCCTGGCAGCGGCCAGCGGCATTATGTGGGCGCTCAGGTATCCACAGCTTCAACCCATTATGGGAACTATTCCGGGTTTTAAGGCCTTTATTGCAGCGGTCTTCGG
>JAAYGZ010000417.1 GCA_012727515.1 Desulfovibrionales bacterium | reverse complement strand
GCTCCAATGGCCTGCTCTAAGTTCATTACTTCGCGCAGCACCACATAGGCAAAAAATGCGGTAAACGCAGGCTCCAGAGATACAATGATATTGGCCACACTGGCGTTTAATATTCCCAGGCTGACATTGTAAAATCCATACCCGGCTACTGTGGGGATAGCACCCAGAGCAATGAGCACCAGCCAGCCATCCAGCGCATTACCCAGCCATAAAAAATCATGTATTGACCGAGCAGAACCAGGCAAAGCGCCATTGGTCAGATTGGTCATGGATAAAAAAAGCAGCGCAAAACAAAAGCTGTAAAGCAGCGTGGTCCAGGGCGAAATCCCCCGGCCAGCAGCAGTACGGCCCAGCAAACTATACCCTGTATAACACAGCCCTGTGAGCAGCCCAGCCACAATGCCCAGCACATTGACGTGCCAGGCATGAGGGTCCAGAGCCCCGGAAATCAGGGCACAGCCGCTTAAACACAATATCACAGCCCCAAACTTGGCTGCTCCCAGCCCCTCTCCAAAAAATTTCCAGCCCAGAATGACTGTATAGGCCGTGGAGCAATAAACCATAACCGTGGCCACTGCGGCCCCGTTATAGGTGACAGACAGCGCCCACAGCCCATTAAAAAAACCAAGCACAAAACCAAAACCTATCAATAATGGCAGATGGCGCAGGCCAGGCCAAAACAAACGCCGGTCCCAGAACCATAAGATGGGAATGAGCGCTGCAATGGCAAAAACATTGCGCCACCAGGCCAGCACAAGTGGAGGTATATGGTATGTGGTGACTACATAACGGATAAAAACAGAGGTCGTGGACAAAAAAAGCGCACTCAACAAGGCCATGATATAGCCCTTGCTCATTTGCGTCATAACCCAAACCTCCAGAAAATAATAAATACTCTCTTAGCCAGGATAAAAAATCACGTGCCGATGTGCCAGCCCCCAGGGAAGCGCCCTGAGCGCCCTGCTTGCTCACCTCTTTGCTTAAAAAATGGAAACAGATTTACCATTTCCCATCCAGAAGCAAATGCGAGCCATACCCCACAACCACAGCCACATAATAGGGTATAAGCGCAGAAGGAGCTATTTCGTAGATCCACACCGGCAAAGCAAGTACAGGCAGCGGCACAATGAGCATGGCCCACCAGGTATGGGTCCAGCCCCGATGCGGGCCAATGGCTGGAAACATGGCTGCAAAACCCAGAACAGCAGCCCATTTGTACTGGCCGCGTATAATGAGCACCAGATCCAGCACTGCAAGATTAAGATAAAAAAGATGCTGCCCTTTGGAGTCTGTATCCACGTCTGGAAACAAGGCTCCAAGGAGCAGCAAGCTGAAAAGAAGGGCCATCTGGGGTATGTCTGGCACATGGCCTGCAAGCCACAACCCGCCCAATGCAAGGGCTCCGGCTACGGCCCCGCCAAACAGGTGCCCTTTATAGCCAGGCATACGCGCTCAACATAGTCAGCAAGGGTGCGCACATTGCTCCTGGCCGCATCCTTACATGGCGTCATGCGCATTGAGTTCTGTGATGGTTTCGTCAATGGACTGGCGCAGTTCGTCAGGCAGGCCCATTATTTCCACATTGAGGAAACCACGCACAATGGTGGATGTGGCTTCATCTTCATCCAGGCCCCTGGCCATAAGGTATTCAATTTCTTCCTGGGCAATCTTGCCCACCGCAGCTTCATGGGATAATTCCACCCCAGGCTTGGCGCCCTGCAATTCCGGGATCGCGTGAATCAGACCGCCGCCTAAAATCAGGCCCTTGCATTCCAGATGTCCCCTGGCTGGCACTTCATTGCCAATGATTTCACCACGGGCAATCATGGTGCCGCCAGTGGTAATGGCGCGCGAAACAATCTCGCCCCTGGTATGCGGGGCATTGAGCACAATACGATTGCCTGAATCCACATGAGAGCCTGTGGG
>JAAYGZ010000416.1 GCA_012727515.1 Desulfovibrionales bacterium | reverse complement strand
GAAATGCGCTTGCCATTGTGGGAATGGGAGCCAAAATGAATTTTTAACAGATTTAGTGCTGGAAAATGACGTTGGTTTTGGATACGTGCGAGCCTGCGTTACAATGTGAAAGATGGCAGGCGTGTTACGGACAGGCTGAATCATTGATGTCAGTGCAGAAACTGCACGCATAGTGGGTCAAGGCAATCTGTAACTTTCTGAATAAATAAGGAAGTTATGATTGCCTTGTGCTTTGCTGTGCTGGTGGTTGCACTGGCCTTTTTGCTTTCAGTGTTTTCCTGAGCATGTTCTGCTGCAAAGATAAGGTTCTGTACTCACAAAGGCAGGACATACCGGAGGAAAAACGTGTCTATACAAGAAACGGCCACCCTGGCCTTTGATGGTAAAATCTATGAGCTGCCTGTGATTCGGGGCACAGAAGGCGAAATTGCTCTTGATGTGGGTGAATTGCGCACCCTGTCTGGTATTATCACCCTGGACCCAGGCTTTGCCAATACCGGGGCGTGCACCAGTGCGATCAGTTTTGTTGATGGAGAAAAAGGAATTCTGCGTTACAGGGGCTACCCTATTGAGCAGTTGGCAGCCCAGAGTTCTTTTGTGGAAACAGCCATGTTGCTTATTTTCGGGGAATTGCCCACCCAGGAAGAGCGTACTGAATTCGGAGAGATGCTTGGGGACCAGGCCCTGCTTCATGAAGATCTCATGCATCATTTTGAAGGCTTTCCACCCAATGGTCATCCTATGGCCATTCTTTCTGCCGTGATCAATTCACTGGGAGCATACAATCCAGACTTGCTGGATATTCAGACCGAAGATGAATTCAGGCAGGCCGTGGCCAAGCTCATCAGCAAAGTGCGTACTATTGCCGCCTTTAGTTATCGCAAATCCATTGGGCGTCCCATCATGTATCCAGATCCCAGCCGTTCATACTGCGAAAATTTTCTGCACATGATGTTTTCCGTGCCCTACAGGGAGCATGTGCCCACGCCGGAAGCAGTGCAGGCCTTGTCCCTTTTTCTTTTAGTACATGCAGACCATGAGCAGAATTGTTCCTGCTCTACTGTGCGCATGGTGGGGTCGTCAGAAGCCAATCTGTTTGCCTCGGTTTCATCAGGTATCTGCGCCCTGTGGGGGCGGCTTCATGGCGGGGCCAACTCTGCGGTAGTGCAGATGCTTCAGCATATTCATGAAGGAGATTTCACGACCAAAGAATGTATAGAGCGGGTTAAACGCAAAGAATTCAGACTGATGGGTTTTGGACACCGCGTGTACAAAAAATTTGATCCCAGGGCGAAGGTGCTTAAAGCCTGTGCTAAAAATCTGCTTGATACCCTGCATATTCAGGACCCACTGCTGGATGTGGCTCAGGAATTGGAAGAAGCAGCCTTGAACGATGATTTTTTTATTTCGCGCAAGCTCTACCCCAATGTGGACTTCTATTCAGGGCTTATTTTACGCGCCTTAAATATCCCGCTCAATATGTTTCCGGTCATGTTTTCCATGGGCCGTATGCCTGGCTGGATTGCCCACTGGCATGAACAGTCTTTGCAGACAGCAACACGCATTCACAGGCCCAGACAGATTTACACCGGCTTTCAGGAGCGCCAGTATGTGCCCATGGAAGCACGGCAGGCATAAAAATATCCGAAAATAGGCAGACACAGTTTGCATAACGGGCCAGATATCCCCAGATATCCCCAGATATCCAGTGATGCTGGCTCGTTATGTCAGGCTGCGCAGATGGCTGTATAGCTGGTCATAGGCCGCGCACATGGCCTGGGTGGTATATGGTTGCAGGCTGTGCTGGCCACAGGATGTGAGGCTGGCAACAAGGTCTGGTGCATGAAGCAGGGTGTTGATGTGGTCGGCCAGGCCAGCCACATTGCCATTGCAGAAGACCAGACCATTTTTTTTATGCTGCACCAGTTCCAGGTTTGCAGGCAAATCTGAACAAATAACCGGCACATGGGCGGCCCAGCCTTCTTTGATGACCCCGCTGGAGCCTTCGCCGTGGGCAGAGGGCACAACCACAATATCCAGGTGGGGCAGGACATGGGCACTGTCCACATATCCTTTCCACACAAGATGTTGGTTCAGACCACACTGACGAGCTAGGTCACGCAGGGTTGGCTCCAGGCTTCCTGTGCCCACAATCCATACTTCCGGGCAGTGTTTGAGCAAGGCAAGCGCATGAAAAAACTGGGCATGTCCTTTTTGTGGAGACAAGGCACCAATAATGCCGATACGTCCGCCATTGCCCTGGTTTCGGGGCGCATAACGCTCCACCATAATGGCGCTGGGAATAACTGAGGTCTGGCGCACTCCTGCCTGGCGAACCACCTCTTCTACCTCTTGGCTGACACAAACCACATGGCCCTGGCGGTATTTCCACCTGCTCCAGCCCTGACCCAAAGCATAGGACACGCGCCTGGTATGAACAAGATGCAGGCATTTTCCCTGACGACTATAAAGCCAGGCCG
>JAAYGZ010000415.1 GCA_012727515.1 Desulfovibrionales bacterium | reverse complement strand
TGGGACAGAATTTAGAGTCTGCTGATCCTATTGTCACGCTTCAGCAGCTTGATGCCATGTATGTGGATTTTTCCCTGCCCCAGCAGCAGGCAGTCCTGGTGCAGCCTGGCTACACAGTGCGCATAGAAGCAGACGTGCTGGGCAAGGCATCTGCCACAGGCCAGGTCACTGCTTTGGACGCCCAGGCTGACAGCAACACCCGAACAGTGCGGGTGCGTGCCCTTGTGCCCAATGTCCAGGGCGCGTTGCGGCCAGGCATGTTTGTGCGTGTGGCAGTGCTCATGCCACAGCACGAGGACGTGGTGTTTATTCCGGCCACAGCAGTGCTTTATGCGCCATATAGCGACTCTGCCTTTGTGGTTGAGTCAGCTCCTGATGCTGCCAACCCGGCCAGGCTTGTGCTGCGGCAGCAGCTTATTGCCCTGGGTGAGCGGCGCGGTGATTTTGTGGTGGTTAAAAAAGGGCTTACACCTGCACAAACCGTGGTCAGCACCGGGGTTTTTAAGTACCGTCATGGCCAGGATGTGGTTGTGGATAACACGCTTGCCCCGCAGTTTTCTCTGGAGCCTCAGCCCCCTAACTCGTAATGCCCACGCCTTACATCCCTGAGTTATACACCGTATGAAATTTACCGATATTTTTATTCAGCGCCCAGTTCTTGCCCTGGTGGTTAATCTGCTGATCATTATTGCCGGGGTGCAGGCCATGTTCACGCTTTCAGTGCGTCAGTATCCACGCAGCGATAATGCCATGGTCACTGTGTCCACCACCTATGTGGGCGCGAGCGCTGAACTGGTACGCGGGTTTATCACCACGCCTCTGGAGCGGGCCATAGCTGCGGCTGATGGCATTGAGTACATGGAGTCTGCCAGTACGCAAAATATTTCCACGATCAAGGTCCGGCTCAAGCTCAATTATGATCCGCTCAAAGCCCTGTCCGAAATCAGTGCCAAGGTTGATCAGGTGCGCGGGGACTTACCGCCTGAAGCAGAACTGCCCATCATCAATGTGGAATCCGCAGACAGCCAGTTTGCCTCGGCCTATCTCAGCTTTACTGCTGCTGATCTGGAACAGAACCAGATTACAGATTATCTCATGCGGGTGATTCAGCCCAGACTTTCCGCTCTGCAAGGGATACAAAAAGCAGAAATTCTGGGCGCACGGACCTTTGCCATGCGTATCTGGCTCAAGCCTGAACGTATGGCCGCGCTTCATGTCAGCCCCACAGCAGTGCATCAGGCCCTGGCCAGAAATAATTATCTCTCGGCCCTGGGCCAGACCAAGGGCCAGCTCATCCAGATCAATCTTGTTGCCAATACAGATCTGCACTCTGCAGATGAATTTAAAAACATGGCTGTGCGCGAAGATGACGGGGCCATTATCCGGCTGGGAGATATTGCTGATATTGCTCTGGGCGCGGAAGACTACAGCGCTGACGTGCATTTTACCGGACAGACGGCTGTTTTTATTGGTATCTGGCCCCTGCCTACAGCCAACTCCCTTGATGTCATCAGTCTGGTACGTCAGGAAATGAGTGATATTCAGGCCGCATTGCCCGTGGGCATGGAAGGGCACATTGCCTATGATGCCACAGAATATATCAACAGCGCCATTCATGAGGTCATCAAAACCCTGGGTGATACACTCATTATTGTGATGCTCATTATTTTTTTGTTTATGGGTTCGCTGCGGGCTGTGATTATTCCCATTGTGGCCATTCCTTTGTCACTTATCGGGGCTGTGTTTTTAATGCAGGTTTTCGGCTTTACGGTAAATCTGCTCACGCTGCTGGCAGTTGTTCTTTCTGTGGGACTGGTGGTTGATGATGCCATTGTGGTGGTTGAAAATGTGGAGCGTCACTTAGCCCACGGCAAGACCGCACAAGAGGCTGCGTTGCTTGGCGCACGCGAACTGAACGGACCTTTGCTTGCCATGACCACGACCCTGGCCGCAGTGTATGTACCCATTGGCCTCCAGGGCGGTTTGACAGGGTCATTGTTTCGGGAGTTTGCCTTTACCCTGGCTGGCGCAGTGGTGATTTCTGGTATTGTGGCCCTGACATTATCGCCTGTCATGTCTGCCACATTGCTGCGCCCAGGGATGCAGGATCGCGGTCTGGCCGGATACAGCACCCGTGCATTTCATCGCCTGCGCCAGGGGTATGCCCGCGTGCTGGACCTCACGCTGGCCTCACGACCTGCCGTGTACCTGATCTGGATTGTCATCACTGCCCTTGCTGTGCCCATGTATATGATGTCTGCCACAGAGCTGGCTCCATCAGAGGATGAAGGCGTTATTTTCGGCATTTTAGACGCTTCAGCAGATGCCAGCCTGGACCAGACCAGCGTATTTGCTGCCGCAGCAAACAAAGCATTGATGGATACTCCGGAAAGCGCCTTTACGTTTCAGGTCACCATGCCGGCAAGCGGCTTTGCCGGGCTGGTGCTTAAACCCTGGGATCAGCGCACGCGCACCGTGTTTGACGTTCTGCCCGAAATTCAGGCCAGGCTTGCAGCTATTCCAGGGGTTCAGATATTTCCGGTCACGCCTCCGGCCCTGCCCGGAGGGGGAGATTTTCCCGTTGAATTTGTGCTGGCATCCACTGCGGAGCAGGATCAGATTCTGGAATTTGCCCAGCAATTGCGCCTTAAGGCCATGCAGAGCGGAATGTTTGCCTTTCCGCCCCTGATTGATGTGAAAATTGATCAGCCCCAGTCAGAAGTCAGCATTGACCGTGACCGGGTGGCAGACATGGGGCTTGATATAACTGATATTGGCGCTGATCTGGCAGTGATGATGAGCGGTGGATTTGTGAACCGTTTCAATATTTCCGGGCGAAGTTACAAGGTTATCCCGCAGGTCCAACGCATGGACAGGCTGACTCCGGAACAGTTGGCGCAGATTCATGTTACTGGTCCGGGTGGCCAGCTTGTGCCGTTATCCACAGTGGCAACCATTAAAAACTCAACCACGGCCCGTTCTCTGAATCGTTTTCAGCAACTGAATGCCGTTAAAATCAGCGGCGTGGCTATTCGCCCCTTGGACGAGGCCTTACGGTTTCTGGAAAATGAGGCACAAACCCTGCTGCCAAAAGGGTATATTATTGATTATACCGGAGATTCAAGGCAGTTGCGCACAGAGGGCAATGCTTTTGTCGCTGCTTTTGCTCTGGCAGTCCTGCTCATTTTTTTAGTGCTGGCTGCGCAGTTTAACAGTTTTCGTGATCCTTTTGTTATTCTGGCCGGTTCTGTGCCCCTGGCCCTTTTTGGCGCTCTTATTTTTACCTTTTTGAAAATGCCAGATCCCAGTGTGTCTTTCTGGACTGCCGGCTGGACCACCACCCTGAACATTTATTCTCAGGTCGGGCTGGTGACCCTGGTGGGGCTGGTTTCCAAAAATGGTATTTTAATTGTTGAATTTGCCAATCATCTTCAGCTTCAGGGGCGATCTAAACTTGAGGCTGTGCGCGAGGCCACGCTCATTCGTTTACGGCCCATTTTAATGACCACCGGCGCAACCATTGCCGGGCATTTTCCCCTGACCCTGGTCACAGGAGCCGGGGCTGCTGCACGTAATTCCATTGGTCTGGTATTAGTGGGAGGCATGGCCGTGGGCACTTTGTTTACGCTGCTGGTTATTCCCTCTCTGTATATGCTCATTGCCAGGGATCATGGGCGCGATGCCACTGGCCTGGCCAGACTGCCAGAGGAGCCTGCCATGGGATAGGCCCGGTTCTGAGAATGGAAAATACGCGCATGTTCTGCTGGAAACAGATGCAAGCAACTACGGGCATGAGCGTGCTGCACGGTTCATCTGTGCCCCACATTGGGGCTGAGCCATGATCCGGGTGTGGTGGTATCTTTCAGACTGGCTTGGGCATAGACGGGCCGGGCAGGCCTATCGCTGTTGTCTGGACCTGGCTGGTTTTCAGGTTGTGGACAGTCTGGATCAGGCAGATGTGGCTGTTGTGCATGAAGACCCGATTTTCTGGCCCCTTATCTTTAAAACCCATCCCCTGCTGCATCATAAACCAACCATTGGCTTTGCTGTCTGGGAAACAAAGAGGCTCCCTCTTGTGTATCAGCCAGGGCTGAAGATGGTTCATGCTGTGTGGACAGCGTCTCATTTTTCAGCCGCAGCCCTGATCCAGGGCCACAACAATGTGACTGTGGTGCCGCATATTGTCGAACCAACCGAGCCGGAAGACGATGACCTGGGCTGGGTGCGTGAACACATCCCCCCGGATGTTCCGTATTTTTTCTGTATTGTGGATGGCCTGAATCCACGCAAAAATCTTGATCTGTTGTTACGCGCTTTTAGCCGGGTCCGGCTGCACAGTGGGCGCGAAATTCTGCTGGTGCTTAAACAGTATCGCCAATCCCTGCCCATTCACACGGCCAGTGTGCTGAGTATCACAGACACTCTTTCTGATGGCCGCTTGGCGGCCCTGCATCGTTTGGCCCTGGGCTATGTCAGTCCGCACCGGGGCGAGGCCTGGGGGCTGGGCTTAAGCGAGGCCATGAGTCACGGGGTTACAGTGCTTGGCACAGGCTGGTCTGGTAATATGGAATTTATGGACCTGCGTAATTCTGTTCCGCTGCGCTATCAGCTCACTCCGGTGGGCACAAAAATGTCGGCCATGCTGCCTCATTATCAGCCAGACATGCTGTGGGCAGAGGCAGATGAAGAACATCTGGTTCGTGAGATGCTGCGTCTGGTGCGCAGGGGACCGGATAGCGAGCTGTGTCAACGAGCCAGGGCCATTAGTAAACGCTTTTCAGCCCAACGCATTGCGCGTATTATCCATGACGCAGTGTTGCGAGACATGGAAATCTGGGTGCGAACTCGGGGCTAAGAGTCAAGGTCAGACCAGAATCTTTGGTGTCCTGAACAGGAGGAAGATAACAATGAGTGCGGCATGGTTTGCCCTGGGAATAACCGCCTTGGCAGGACTGGCAACAGGTATTGGCAGCATTATTGCCTTTGCTGCCAAGCGAACCAATTATCGTTTTTTATCTGTGGCAACGGGATTTTCCGCAGGGGTTATGCTGTATGTTTCTTTTGTGGAGATCCTGTTCAAGGGTCAGGTGGCGCTGGTGCATTGTTATGGCGATCCCCTGGGATACTGGGTCAATGCAGGCGCGTTTTTTGGCGGAATGCTGCTCATTGGCCTGATCGATAACCTGATTCCTGAAGAAGCCAATCCGCATGAAGTGCCTGATGAAGCGCAAACTGATATGCTGCACGGGTCAGGAGCCACAGACTCAGTCTGGAATCAGTGTATGGGCGCGGCTGCGCTTGGCGAGCCTCCGTCCGTGGATTTTACAAACAAACAAAATGCCAAGCTCATGCGCATGGGCTTATTTACGGCCCTGGCCATTGGTATTCATAATTTTCCCGAAGGATTGGCCACGTTTCTTGCCGCCCTGGAAGATCCCAGCCTGGGCATAGCCATTGCCGTGGCCATTGCCCTGCACAATATCCCGGAAGGTATCAGCGTTTCTGTGCCTATTTATTATGCCACGGGCCAGCGCCGCAAAGCCTTTATCTATTCCTTTTTAAGCGGGCTGGCCGAACCTGTGGGCGCGGGTATTGCCTATCTTGGGCTGCTTGTTTTTGCTGGTGGCCCGGACGGTGTTTTACCGCCCCAGCTCATGGGTATTTTATTTGGCGGAGTGGCTGGGATCATGGTCTATATCAGCCTCGATGAATTACTGCCCACCAGCCGGGCCTATGGTCAGGGGCACGACAGCCTGTTTGGCCTGATCGGGGGCATGGCCATGATGGCTTTAAGCCTGCTGCTCATGCGCTGACACCCTGCTCTTTCTTGGACTCGCCTGCCTGGTAGATGTCTTGACGATCAAATCATAATGTTTATCTGAAAAACTACACCAAGCAGGAGGTATTGCATTATGGTTATTGATTTCAGCTCATATTATGACTTGCCGCGTTCCCTGGACAATTTTTTTGAAGAGTTCTGGAAACCCAGTCTGCTCAGTCAGCGCCGTGTGTCCTATCCTCCGGTCAATATCAGTGAGGATGACGACAACCTGATTGTTATGTCTGAAATTCCAGGCATGGACAGCGGGGATATAGAACTGACGCTCAATGAAAAAAGCCTTATTATTAAAGGAACAAAAAAGAGCGAGGTCGGCAATTATTATCGTCAGGAGCGGCCAACAGGTAATTTCCAGCGCATTGTCAACTTAAACATTCCCGTGCGCAGTGAGGCTGTCCAGGCATCCATGAAAGACGGGGTGCTGACAGTTATTCTGCCTAAATCCAAGGAAAGCCGTCACGTAACCATTGCCATTGATGCACAATAAAGGGGGAGCCATGACACAGGAACTTGAAAAAAAATCTGCCCCGGCCCTGCTTCGTTTTCGGCCCAATACGGATGTTCTGGAGCGGGAAGACGGGTTTTATATTTTTGTGGATATGCCTGGAGTGAGCAAGGACAATCTGTCCATTGATCTGCGCGAGAACGAACTCGAAGTGTGCGGCAAGGCCGTGTATCCGCGCATGGACAAGGCCAAGGCCCTGCATGTGGAATTTGGTGATGGTGAATATGTGCGCACCTTTACCATCTCTGATGGCGTGGACCGCGATGGCATCCGGGCCACAATGAACAAAGGACTTCTGGAACTCTATTTGCCCAAGGCGGCTCGTTTCAGCCCGCGCCGGATTGAAATCCAGCCAGGATAGGCCAGGACAAATAACAACGTAAAAAAGCCCGCACAAAGCGGGCTTTTTTGCGTCTATCAGCTGGCAGCTATGTGCCTGTTGATCATCACCCGCAGGGTGTCAGCAGTAAAGGGTTTGTGCATAATGTCAGTCACGCCGGCCTCAAAGGCAGCCTGATTGTCATTTTTTTCATTTTGCGTGGTAATCATAATGACCGGAAGCTGCTCTTTGCTATATAGCTTGCGAATACCACGTGTCAGCTCAATGCCAGTTATGTCGGGCATGTTCAAATCTGTGAGCACAATTTCTGGCTTTTCTGTGTGCAGCCATTCCAGGGCACTGGCCGGAAATTCAAAAAGCACGGGCTCGTAGCCAAGTTCGTGCAACGTGGATTTGTAGATATTTAGTATCATTCGCGAATCATCCACTGCACAAATTTTTCGGCGCTGCGGTTTTGTTTCCTGGGCTGCTTTTTCCTGCGGGGCAAGCAAGCGCAGAGCCAGTTCTGTATGGCCTTTTTCCTTGAGTGCTGCATAGAAAAAGTCGCGTATATCCTGATGCGCTTTGTCCAGGTACAGCAGGGCAATGTCCTGATAGGGTGGATCAAAGACAAGGCTCATAAAAATATGTTTGGCTTGGGCATTGATCACGGTTTTGATGATCCGGTGCGCGTCTTCATCGCGTTCATGGGCCAGGTTCTTAATGCCTCCGGCCAGAATTTCGTTAAAATTGGCATCAATGGCCTTGGCCGCTGCAATACACACATGCTCAACCGGATCGCTTAAGCCCTGGGTCAGCACGTATGCTCCTTTTTCCAGGGGCAGAAGTCCCAATGCCTCATACGCTGCAAAACGAACATTGGCATTGCGGGGCTGGGTGTGCAGGAGCTTGCGGATAGGGCCAATGGCTGCTGCGTCACCAATATCACCCAGGACATTTAAGGTATGAATTTGCAGGTCCGGATCATCAAAAAGCAGGTTCTGGGTCAGCACGGGCACGGCCTTGGCCCCGATATTCACCAGCACTTTTTTAGCATGGGTGCGCAGATGTGCATAATGGGAGCGCATGGATTCATTGAGTTTATCCAGGGCAACAGCATCCTGAACCTGGGAAAAAATGTTTAAGATCAGGGCATCAAGCTGATTGTCTGAGCCCATGCGTTCTGCCAGACGAAGCATGGCAGTCGGGGTGCCCATTTTGCCCAGAGCGCGGATGGCCGCAATGGTCAAGGTGCGGTTTCCTGAATACAGGAAGTCGCTTAACGTGTTGGTGGCTTCAGGGTCGCCGATTTCTCCCAGTACATCAATGAGCTGGCGAATTTCTTCAACATCTGTGGTGGCCAGTATTGCTTCAATAAGGTCCGGAACAATGGCCTCAAGTTTGAGTTCTCCGGCCATGGCGATATATATTCCGCGAAAAGGAGTGTTCGCGTTGTGCAGGGCCTGGCTGACCAGGGCTGGCATGGCCAGGATTTTTACTGCCAGCACTTCCCTGGCCTGGGCCAGGGTTTCAGCACAGTCCGGGTGTTCTGTCATGTACCGGGCCAGCAATGGCACGGCAAAGTCTGCTGGCGCAGCATGAAAGGCTGCTATGGCCTGGATGCGCGCCGGCACACTGGCCTGGGGCAGGTAATCAAGGACCAGGCGCGCTTTGATGGCGTCTTTTTTAGCAATATTATCTTTAATTTCCGCTAATATATGTTCTAAGTCGTGCATAACGGCCTCACAAGGTTGGTAGAAGTGATGTCAACACCAGACCAAGGTCTGCGCTGGCGCGTCTGGCATTGGATAAAATTTCATCAAACGTGGTCTGGTCCATACAATCAGGCATGTTTTTGTTGGTCAGACAGGAAATTCCTAAAATGCGCATACCCATTTGGTGGGCCACAATCGCCTCTGCCACTGTGGACATGCCAATGGCGTCAGCGCCTAAAGCGCGATACATGCGGGTTTCTGCCGGGGTTTCCAGGCTTGGCCCTGCAATGCCCACATAGACCCCGTTTTCCAGGCGCACCCCATGTTGTGTGGCCGCAGCATGGACTTTGGCGCGTAACACCGGGCAATATACCTGGGACATATCAGGAAATCGAGCGCCCCAGGCCGGATCATGAGGGCCGGTTAACGGGTTTGCGCCCTGCATATTGATATGATCAGTCAGCACCATAAGCGAGCCAGCATTCATGAGCGGGTTGAGCGCTCCGGCAGCATTGGTCAGTATCACTGTGCGTACGCCCAGCATATAGGCACAGCGGAGCGGAAAGGTAATTTCCTGGGCCAGGTAGCCTTCATAGAGATGGCAGCGCCCGGCAAAAACAAGCACCGGGACAGCTCCGATTTCTGCCACCAGTAATGATCCGTGGTGGCCCTGAAC
>JAAYGZ010000042.1 GCA_012727515.1 Desulfovibrionales bacterium | reverse complement strand
GGCCTGGGCTGAACTGGTTGGAGGAAATCATGCGAGTGTGCTTGATTTTGCCTGCGCCATTGAGTGCATTCATACCTATTCGTCAATTCATGATGATCTTCCGGCCATGGACAATGACGATCTGCGCCGGGGCAGGCCTTCCAATCACAAGCAGTTTGATGAAGCCACGGCTATTCTGGCTGGAGATGGGTTATTGACCGAAGCCATTACCCTGGCCTGCGGCCTGAATCTTCCAGCACCACGAATTGTTGCGGCCCTGGGCCATCTTTCCACAGCAGCCGGGCCGCGAGGCATGGTTGGCGGACAGGTGCTTGATATGGGGCTGACAGGAAAAGCCGCAACCCTGGACCAGTTGCAGGCCATGCACAGTAAAAAAACCGGAGCGCTTATTGCCTCGTCCTGTGTGACCGGAGCTATTCTGGGCGGTGGTGACGCTGATATGCAGGCCAGGGCCGCAGAATATGGCCGGGCCATTGGTCTGGCCTTTCAGGTTGCTGACGATATTTTAGATGTCACGGGCACAGAGCAGACCCTGGGCAAGCCTGTGGGCAGTGACGCAGCCCAGGGCAAATCAACCTATCCGGCCTTGTTGGGCATTGAGCGCAGTACAGTCCTGGCTCAGAATAATGTGCGCCAGGCCAAAGCAGCCCTGGCAGGAATTGTCCACGCACAGGCTGAGTTTTTACGCGCTGTTGCTGAATATATTGTAGATCGAACAAATTAGGAGCCTGCATGACTTCGCAAACCCTGGAAGAACTTTTTCCGACTCTGGCTGCTGTCCACCATCCCACTGATGTGCAATCAATGGATGAGCGGGAACTTATTCGACTTGGAGAAGAACTGCGGCGCATGATTATCCAGACAGTGTCCACAACAGGCGGGCACCTGGCTCCATCCCTGGGCGTGGTTGAATTGACCATGGCTTTGTTGCGGGTTTTTAATCCAGAGCGAGACAAAATTATCTGGGACGTGGGCCACCAGGCCTATGCCTATAAACTGTTGACCGGACGTTTGGAGCAGTTTCACACATTGCGCCAACTTGGCGGAATCAGTGGATTTCCCCGTCGTTGCGAAAGTCAGTACGATCATTTTGGAGTGGGGCATTCGTCCACATCTATTTCTGCGGCCCTGGGCATGGCTGCTGCCAGGGATTTGGCAGGGCAAAAGCATAAAATTGTGGCTGTTATTGGTGATGGTTCCATGACAGCGGGCATGGCCTACGAGGGGCTTAACCAGGCTGGCGGGCTGGAAAAAAACATGATTGTGGTCTTAAATGACAATGAAATGTCTATTTCCAAAAATGTCGGTGCATTATCATCATTTTTAAGCCGCAAACTGTCCAAACGTTGGGTGCAGCGCTTTAAACAAGAAGCTGAATCCATTATGCGCCAGATTCCCAGAATTGGTGATGATCTGGCTGAGTATGCGCGCAGGAGTGAAGATTCGCTCAAGGCATTTTTTACTCCGGGTATGCTTTTTGAAGCGTTTCGCTTTACCTATATCGGCCCGCTGAAAGGCCATGATCTGCGTATGCTGACCAATGTCTTTAAGCAGGCCAGTGAGCTGGAAAAGCCGGTTTTAATTCATGTTCTGACCCGCAAAGGCAAGGGCTATAAACCAGCGGAAACCAATCCCAGTTATTATCACGGGGTAGGGTGTTTTGCTCCGGAAACTGGTGCAGCGCGTAAGTTTGTGGCCTGTTCCCTGCCCACATATACAGAGGTTTTTGGCTGCACCTTGCGTAAATTGGCGGAACGCGATGACAAAATTGTGGCAATCACAGCTGCCATGCCAGAAGGCACTGGGTTGTCCTGTTTTTCTGAACGCTTTCCTGAGCGTTTTTTTGATGTGGGCATCTGCGAACAACACGCGGTCACCTTTGCTGCTGGCCTGGCCACGCAGGGCATGAAGCCTGTAGTGGCTATTTATTCTACGTTTATGCAGCGTTCTTATGACCAGATTATTCACGATGTGTGCCTGCAGAATCTGCATGTGACCCTGTGTCTGGATCGCTGTGGCCTGGTGGGTGAGGATGGACCTACACATCACGGCGTTTTTGATCTGTCCTATCTGCGCCATATCCCGAATCTGGTCATCATGGCCCCGCGCAATGAGCCGGAACTGCAAAATATGCTGGCCACGGCCCTGGATTATGCAGGCCCGGTGGTGTTGCGTTATCCGCGTGGTTTGGGCGAAGGCGCGGCTTTGGTCGAGAATCCGGAAATTCTGCCCCTTGGTCAGGGCGAACTGCTGCGGCCTGGCACAGATGGAGTGGTTGTGGCCCTGGGTAGCCGGGTTGGCCCGGCGTTAGAGGCTGCCAACTGCCTTTGTGCAACAACTGGCAAAGAGGTGGCTGTATTTAATGCCCGTTTTGTCAAACCCCTGCCTCAGGACCAGCTTCTGGCCCTGGCCGCAAGCCAGCCGTTTATGCTTGTGGTGGAAGAAAATGCCCTGCAAGGCGGGTTTGGCTCGGCAGTGCTTGAATTGCTTGCTGACCAGGATGCTCTGCAAGGACTGCGTTTTCGCCGCTTAGGAATCCCTGATCAGTTTATTGAGCACGGAGCACAAAAGGAATTGCGAGCCAAACTTGGCCTGAACAAGGATGGCATAGTAAATGTTTTGCAAGAGATGGTGACTCAAAATCGCTGAGGTTACTGATATACCGAACAGTTTTTCTTGTTTTTCCGGTCAGGGAATGGCGTTTTCAGATTTTTTGGGGGGATGATGAAAAGTTTTCGCAAAGAACTTATGTTTCAGGTGCCCACCAGGCGGGCCT
>JAAYGZ010000041.1 GCA_012727515.1 Desulfovibrionales bacterium | reverse complement strand
GTTATTGCCATTGGTGCATGTGGCACGTCAGGCGGTATTTTTCGGGAAGCATATAACGTGGTCGGAGGGATTGACAAAGTTATCCCGGTCGATGTGTATGTCCCGGGCTGTCCTTCCAAACCAGAAGCTATTATTGATGGCGTGGTTCTGGCACTGGACAAGCTCAAACAGCGTCAACCAAACAAGAATACCGAACCTCTGGTCGAAGATCTGAAAAAAGCGAGAGAGTTTTATGAAAATCGCCAGGATCGCCAGGTAGTGGAGTAAGAGATGGCTTTTGAAGCAAAAAATATCACAAAAAATCAACTTGTAAGCGAAGTTCAGAGCCTCAAGAACAACGGATTTCGCTTTGTGACCATGTCCTGCGTGGATCTGGGGGACAGTCTTGATCTGCTCTATCATTTTGAGCTGAATATGCAGCTGACCCATTTGCGTCTGACCGTGCCCAAAGGCGACACAGCTCCCAGTATTTCTGGTGTCTATTTTGCCGCATTGTTAATTGAAAATGAAACCAAGGATCATTTTGGTGTCAATTTCGACGGGCTGGTGCTGGATTTTGGCGGGCATTTATACCTGGAAGAAGAGGTACAGAAATTCCCCTTCTGCAAGGTCTCTGTCAGCGACACAAAATCAGAAGGGGGAGCACTCTAATGGCAACCATTGTACCTTTTGGACCGCAGCATCCTGTCTTGCCAGAACCGCTGCACCTGAAGCTGGTGCTCGAAGATGAAATCGTCAAACAAGCCCTGCCCACTCTGGGCTATGTCCACCGTGGCCTGGAAACCCTGGCTTCTATCAAGGACATTAACCAGATGGTCCAGGTTGTGGAGCGGGTCTGCGGTATTTGCAGCTGCATTCATGCCCACAACTACTGCATGTGCATTGAAGGGCTGATGGGTATTGAAGTACCGCAACGTGCGGACTTTCTGCGTGTTATCTGGTCTGAAATGCACCGGATGCACTCCCATCTCCTGTGGTTTGGCCTGCTTGCTGATGCCTTTGGCATGGAAAGTCTGTTCATGCATGCCTGGCGCATTCGTGAAAAAATCATGGATGTCATGGAAGCCACTGCTGGTAACCGGGTTATTATCTCAATCAACAAAGTTGGTGGAGTACGCCGCGACCTCAGCCAGGATCAGCTTAAATGGATCTTGAAAGTGCTTGGCGAAGTGGAAGAAGAACTGGATAAAATCAAACCAGTACTGACTAATGATTATACGGTGAAGAAACGTACTGTAGGCAAGGGCGTTCTGACCTATCAGCAGGCCTATGAACTGGGTGCTGCTGGCCCGCAGTTGCGCGGCTCCGGCGTGGTGCAGGACGTGCGCATGACCGGGTACGGCGCATATAAGTATATTGATTTTGCTCCGGTGACTGAACCAGACGGAGACAGCTGGGCCAGAACCATGGTCCGCTTTCGCGAACTTTATCAGTCCATTGATATTGTACGCCAGCTGATCGGCAAACTCCCTGAAGGAGAAATCGCTGTTAAGGTCAAGGGCAAACCATCTGGTGAGATTGTCTGCCGTTCGGAACAGCCTCGTGGTGAATTGCTCTATTATGTCAAGGCAACAGGAGAAAACTTCCTGGATCGGGTGCGCATCCGCACTCCCACATTTGCCAATGTGCCCCCGCTTCTGGCCATGCTGCCAGGATGTGAAATGGCTGATGTGCCAGTCATCGCCTTGTCCATTGACCCCTGCATCAGTTGTACGGAACGCTAAGGAGGCTCCCATGCTAGATATGACAGCCACCATTATCAGGAACTTCCTGACCAAACCGCATACGCGGCTCTATCCGATCACTGTTCGGGAGCCTTTTGAAAATGTGCGTGGCAATTTGGACATTGAGATCGAAGAATGTATTTTGTGCGGCATCTGTTCTAAAAAATGTCCGTCCCAGTGCATTACCGTATCCAAAGAGGAAAAAGTGTGGACAGTAGATCCCTTTGCCTGCGTGTATTGTGCGATCTGTGTAGAAAATTGTCCAACCCATTGCCTGTCTATGGACAAGCATCATCGCAAACCAGTCAAAGTTAAAGAGATGAACCGCCAGGTTCAGGTGAAAGGCCCGGAAAAAAAGAAGTAGGCTGGTACATACATTCTGGCCAAACAGAAAAAGGCCGTCCTTCCTCGTGAAGGGCGGCCTTTTTCTATGGCGTACAAGACATCAATCAGGGCAGGTATGTTCTGGCCACAAGATAGACATCGTGAAATGGTACGCCTGATTTAATGGCGTGCATCATATTGATGGATAGATCCATTTTCATATCCGTATCAGCAAGAATTTCTTTTTTTACGAGGTTGAGACGAAATTTAACAAAATCATAATCAAAACCATCGCAGATCAGGACTAAACCGTCTTTGAAGTATTGGGAGGAAATAAATGTCTGGTATTCCAGTAAAGACTGAGGACCATTGCGCCGAGCCAGCATACAATAAAAAACAAGGTTAATGATCAGGGCTTCAGTGGTTTGCTTATGGTCGATATTTAAGAATTTTGCCTTATTGAGTTCAGTGTTGTCGATATTTTTAATCATCATCTGCGCCACTTCAAACACTTGTTTTTCAAAAATTGGCGCAATGTGAAACTTGGATAAAAAGCGGATCATCACTTTTTGCGGATTTTCATTGGAGACAATGCCCAGCAAGCCAATGGCCATGAGCACATATTTGCGCTGGAGTTCATTGATCACATTGAGCTTGCGGATAGTGGCTAAACGCTCACAACGATCAGCAGGAAAGGAAGATGCAGTTAACTCAAGTAAAAATTTGATAAATGGTTCGCGAGTATGTTGGGCTTCTTCAGGCAGAAATGTGGTTGCATTTTTTTTACTGTCCAGAGTTTTTTTTACTGACAGCCAGTACGCTGCAACTCCTTCCAGCGGCATCTCCAGAATATCAAAATCCGGAGTTGCTGCTCCTGTTCCCTTGGGGCTGGCTTCACGAAGCAGGCTCGTTACCTGATCATTAATATTGCGTGAAGCTGACATGCCCCGGCCTGCTAATCAAAACAAAATTCAAGAGTAAACGTACCGGCCTCACAGGTAAAGGGAATGGCCATGGCCAGGGTCGAAGTCATGTGCGCAATAGTATGGTTGTCTCCCATGATTACTGATGGCGTTGACCCCTGAAGCTTCATCCCCATTTCTGATAATCCTGCCCGAGCCTGTCCAGAGATCATGTTGGATATTTCGCCTACTGCGTCCTGAACATCGCGCATAATATCTTCCACTGCATCGCCAAGCATTTGTTTGACCACATGAATGGCGGTTTTACGATCAAACGAGATGGAAAATGTTCCACTTTTATCACCAGTAATTCCGATGACAGCAGATACATCCCCTTGGGCGATATTGTCTTTTTTCACGTATGGTGCTCCAGGCACAATATCGAGTGCAGCCATAGCGGAAAGAACATCTTTGGTCGCCTTGATAAATGGTTTAGCCAGTGCAGGATCCATTGAGTGCTCCTTGCTGAAGAAGATATTTTAAGTTCAACGCGTTCTGAAAAAATGAGATCTACCTTAATTTCTTCAGGTGCATAGGTTATGTTGTCGAAGAGGTAACGCAACAGAATATGTCGGTCAATGGTTGAGGTCATCTTTGGCCTGGCCAGTGCAATTACGGCACAAGTTCAGGACAATGCTTAATCTTCTGTTATCAACGAGATGTCGATGTCTGTGCCGGTTTCACTGGCCTTGAGAACTCGTCGAGCGATTTTTCCACTGCGCGTTTTGGGCAATGTGTTCACAAATTCAATGGAGCGCACAACAGCCACTGGCCCCAGTTCTTTGCGCACGTGATTTTTGAGCATGCGGATCACCTCATTGCGATCATCAAGCACGGCAAAATCAGGCTGCAAGATCACAAAGGCCTTGGCCACTTCGCCCTTAATTTTGTCAGCCACGCCAATGACAGCCACTTCAGCCACGGCCTTGTGGGTGAGAAAGGCATTTTCAACTTCCTGGTTGGCAATGCGGTGACCTGCGATATTCATAATATCATCTGAACGCCCGTGAATCCAGACCAGGCCATCTTCATCTCGCCGGGCAATATCTCCGGCCCAATACATATCTATTCCCAGGGGCCAGTATGTGTGCTGGTATAGTTCTTCCTTGCCGTACAGCCCAAGGAGCATAGAGGGCCAGGGCCTGGTAATAACCAGGTGCCCGGCCTCGCCAGCAGGAAGACTTTTGCCCTGGCTGTCTGTAAGAGCAATGCTCACGCCAGGCATGGGCCGATGTACTGCTCCGGGCTTTAAGACAGAAACAGGAAAAGGAGTAATCATGCAGGTGCCGGTTTCTGTTTGCCACCAGGTATCAAGGAGCGGGCACTGCGAATGGCCGATATTCTTGTAAAACCACAGCCAAACGTCCCTGGACAGGGATTCGCCCACGCTACCCAATAAGCGCAGGGTCGAGAGATCATGCATACGCGGATATTGGGTGCCATAGCGCATAAGCATACGAATAACAGTGGGCACAGTGTATAAAATGGTTATCCCGTAGCGAGCCACAATGTCCCACATTCTGTCTGCCTGGGGATATAAGGGATGCCCTTCGTACATGACTGTAGTTGTTCCGGCGATAAGCGGGCCATAAACCACATAACTATGGCCAGTGATCCAGGCTGCGTCGCCAGTACACCAGAAAATATCTGTGGGCTTGATATCAAAAATCCAGTCCAGGCTGCGATGTAAGCAGACCATGTACCCTGCATGCCCATGTATCACGCCTTTTGGTTCACCTGTTGTGCCTGATGTGTGCAGAATAAAAAGAGGATCATCGGCACTGACAATTTCCGTGGCCGCTTCTGAGTGCTCCTGACGCACCAGAGCATCGTAACACATATCGCGGGCTTCACTCATATCCACATCAAGATTGGCACGGTTGACCACGACCACGGTTTCCACACAGTCGCAATCACCCATAAGCGCTTCATCGACAATGGTTTTAAGACTGATCAGGTGCCCATTGCGATAAAAACCATCGGCAGTGATAACCAGTTTGGCGCGTAGTTCTGTGATGCGCCGCCGCAGAATTTTTGCGGAAAATCCAGCAAAGACAGTGCAATGTATTGCGCCAATTTTAGCACAGGCCAACATGGCAATCATGGTTTGGGGTATGAGAGGCAAATACAAAACAACGCGATCACCTTTGCCAATGCCTAAAGAACGCATGGCATTGGCCAGGCGATTTACCTCGCGGTAGAGTTCGTAATAGGTGAATTTTTTACTATCGCCAGCTTCACCTTCCCAGATCAGGGCCAGTTTGTTTTTATTGGCCGTGGCAATATGACGGTCCAGGGCATTGTGAACAATATTGCACTGTGCGCCAGGAAACCAGCGATATGCCGGGGCCTGGCTGGCATCAAGAACCTGATCCCATTTGCGAAACCACTCCAGTTCATGGGCTGCGTCTTCCCAATAGGCCAGATAATCTGCCGCGGCAGCAGACTGGGCAGTGGCAAATTCTTGTGGATTGACATTGGCCTCAATGACTACGTGCGGGAGAGGGCGAAAAACCAATTCCTCGGCAATTACCTCAGTATCTTTCATGACTGCTCCTTGTCTGGGCGCGATTCATAGTGCCCTGGTACATACGCATGTGCAGGGCGCGAAGGGTGAGATCGACAAAAGGCGGTTCTTGCCTGGTAAGCGCACAAACAATCATAGCTGTAAAATTTTTTTGAGTTCGCCAATGCGGCGACGACTGACCGGCAGTTCAATTTTTGTACGCCCTGCTGTGCGCAACATAAAATTACTGCCAGGCATGGAGGCAATTTCTGTAACCATGTCCAGATTGACCAAATACTTGCGATGGACCCGGCAGAATCGATGCGGGCGCAGGCGGACTTCCAAATTTTTCAGCCGGTATGAAGTCAGAAAACGGTCTGTGGCAGTGTGCACAAAACTGTAGTCCTCGTAGGCCTCCACGTACACAATGTGGGTATATGGAATTAAGATATGTCGCCCATCATGATTGATAGGCAGTTTTTCAATCTCTACAGGCCGTTCGCGATTTACGTCCCAGGCCTGGCGCAAGGCATCCACAAAATTTTCTTCTTCGTCATCTTCCAGGGGAACGCGCACGGTTTCTTCATGGATTGGCGCACGACTACGCACGTGCTGGGTAGGAGCTGCTTCTTTGGTACGCGGCATGAGTGTGCGGAGCCGTTCTATGGTCCGTGCAAAACGATTGGTATGCACGGGCCAGAGCAAATAATCTGTGGCTCCAAGCTCAAAGGCTGCAAAAGCATGGTCTTCTTCAGTGGCCAAAAAAACAAGGGCAGGACGGGTTGCGTTGTGGGCAAGATGGGCAGCCAGTTCCATGCCACTGATACTGTGGGGAAGTTCAGTGCCTAAAAAAAAGACATCGTATGGAATAAATGAGAGCATCTCAATGGCTTCAAAAGAGGTCACTGCTTCTCCCAGGACGGTAATTTCCTTGACAGAAGCCAGCATGTCTCGCAATTGAGTGCGGACTTGAGAATCCGGATGCAGTATTAAGGCCTTGAGTGTGGGCATATGCTCAGTCTGTGCGCCAGATGTGACAGGAAAAACACATTGAGCCTCGTATCTTTGATTTCCCAAGATTTCAAGCCGCAGCAATCCTCGACACTGCGCACCACTTTTTGCGGCTTGCCGCGTTGTGGATGCGCACAGTTTTTTTCAGATTGCAAAAATTGGACAACCAGCGTGAAAGCACGTAAAGACATTTGTTTTGCAGAAAACATTTTATGGCTCAACGCAGATAATAAGGATATATGGCCAAACAAGATTATATTAGAAATTTCAGCATAATTGCTCATATTGACCATGGCAAATCCACCCTGGCAGACCGGATTATGGAAAAAACAAAACTCATTTCCGAGCGTCAGAAAAAGGATCAATACCTGGACCGCATGGAGCTGGAGCAGGAGCGGGGCATTACCATTAAAGCGCAGTCTGTGCGCATCCCGTACCGCGCTCACGACGGGCGCGACTATATCTTAAACCTTATTGATACCCCTGGTCATGTGGATTTTTCCTATGAGGTGTCCCGCAGCTTAGCGGCCTGTGACGGAGCGCTTCTGGTTGTGGATGCAACCCAGGGCGTTGAAGCCCAGACTTTGGCCAATGTTTATATGGCCTTGGATAATGATCTGGAAGTGCTGCCAGTACTTAATAAGGTTGATCTTCCAAGTGCTGAGCCTGACCGGGTGGCCGCAGAAATTGAGGAAGTTATTGGGCTGGACTGTACAGACATTGCTCAGGTTTCAGCCAAAACAGGCCTGGGCGTTGAAGATCTGCTGGAAAAGCTTATTGAACGGGTTCCATCTCCTGCCGGTGATACTGAGGCTCCGCTCAAAGCCCTGATTTTTGATTCCTGGTATGACTCATACCAGGGTGTGGTGGTCATGTTCCGTGTTGTTGAGGGCCGTATTGTCAATGGCCAGAAAGTACAGATGTGCGCCACGGGCAAGAAATTTGAGGTGACAAAACTCGGTGTTTTTTCACCAGAACCAATGGATATCAAAGAGCTTGCAGCGGGCGAGGTCGGCTTTTTATGCGCGGCCATCAAAGAACTTCGTGATGCTCAGGTTGGTGACACCATCACTGATCCGGAACGTCCCACGCCCACGCCCTTTCCTGGATTTAAGGCCATTAAGCCCATGGTTTTTTGTGGTCTGTATCCTGTTGAACCAGCTGAGTACGATACCCTTAAAACAGCTTTGGAAAAGTTGCAGCTTAATGACGCAGCCCTGCATTATGAGCCAGAAACATCGCAAGCCCTTGGCTTTGGTTTCCGCTGTGGTTTTCTGGGTTTGTTACACATGGAAGTTATCCAGGAGCGCTTGGAGCGTGAATTTCAGGCCAAACTCATTGCCACGGCCCCGTCGGTTATTTACCGGGTCACCCGTACAGACGGAGCGTGCTTTGACATTGATAACCCGAGCACCTTGCCGCCGCAGGAAAAAATCCTTTCCATTGCCGAACCATTTGTGCGCATCGAGATTCATGTGCCCAATGAATATGTAGGCAATGTTCTGGGTTTGTGTGAAGAAAAACGCGGTATCCAGAAAGATATGCGCTACCTGACTTCCACCCGCGTGGTGGTGACCTATGAACTGCCTTTTGCAGAAATCGTCTATGATTTCTTTGATCGCTTGAAATCCGTGACCAAGGGTTTTGCTTCTCTGGATTACGAAGTCATTGATTACCGTGAGGCAGAGCTGGTCAAACTTGATGTGCTCATCAACAGCGAACCCGTGGATGCCATGGCTGTTATTGTGCATCGTTCCAACGCTGCGTATCGTGGTCGCGCCCTGGCGTTAAAACTCAAGCGAGTTATTCATCGCCAGTTGTTTGAAATTGTTATCCAGGCAGCCATTGGCAGCAAGATCATTGCTCGCGAGCGCGTTGCGCCTTTGCGCAAAAATGTGACAGCCAAATGTTATGGCGGTGACATTACTCGTAAACGCAAGCTCTTGGAAAAACAGAAAGAAGGTAAAAAGCGCATGAAGCGCATGGGCAGCGTGGAAATTCCCCAGGAAGCCTTCCTGGCCGCCTTGCAGCCCGACGAATAACCACAACAACATTCCTGCAGCGTGGTCTGTGGGAATAAATAGGTAGTCTATGAATCCTCGTTGGCAGACTATGCTCAAAGAATATGCTGAGGCCCTTTTGGTGGCCCTGGTTCTGGCTTTTTTTATCCGTTCCTTTGTGGTCCAGGCTTTTAAGATTCCCTCTGGCTCTATGCTGCAAACATTGCAGATTGGCGATCATCTTTTGGTGACCAAGTTTGCCTATGGGATCAAAATTCCGTTTACCAATATCCTGGTCTGGGAACGTGAAGGGCCCCAACATGGGGATATTATTGTTTTTGAATTCCCTGAAGATCCATCCAAAGATTTTATCAAGCGCGTCATTGGTGTTCCTGGCGATGTTATTGAGGTCAAGGACAAGCAGGTTTTCCGCAATGGCATTCCCCTGGACGAATCCTATATCCAGCATACGGACAGCGCCCATAACTCAGTGCCGCGTCGGGATAATTTCGGGCCGATTATGGTTCCGGAAGGAAAATATTTTTCCATGGGCGATAATCGAGATGAATCCTATGACTCCCGCTTCTGGGGTTTTGTGGAGCGCAACAAAATCGAGGGCAAGGCGTTTATCCTGTACTGGTCCTGGGAAAGTCTGACCAATATCCGCTGGAACCGCATTGGACAGTTTGTGGAATAAGCATGATTGTCACCATTTCCACGGCCGCGCTCCTGGGCATTGATGCCTATTCCATTGAGCTGGAAGTGGATTTGTCGCACTCAGGCATGCCTGCCTTTATTATGGTTGGCCTGGCTGAAGGAGCAGTGCGCGAGGCAAAAGAGCGTGTATTTTCAGCGCTGAAAAATTCAGGGTTTCGCCTCCCGCCCAGTCGCATCACCGTCAATATCGCCCCGGCAGATATTCGCAAAGAAGGCACTGCATATGACCTGCCCCTGGCGCTTGGGCTCCTGGCCGGTGCAGAATATATCCCACAAAATAAACTTGCTGACCTGTACATGGCTGGCGAGTTATCGTTATCTGGAGAGCTCAAGCCCGTGCCCGGAATCCTGCCCCTGGCGTTACGGGCCAGAGCTGCCGGAGCGCGTGGCATTATTGTGCCTGCGGCCAATGCCCGCGAAGCAGCCGTGGTCCAGAATCTTGAAGTATTTGCGTGTCAGGATCTGGGTCAGGTTGTGCGGTTTTTGCTGGATAAAGAAGAGCTTACTCCACAACGCTGTGATGTGAGCAGCCTGTGGCAGGAGCGCCACGCCTTTTGGCAGGATTTTTCCGAGGTCAAGGGGCAGGAACGGGCCAAACGGGCCATTGAAATTGCCTGTGCTGGCGGACATAATTTGCTTTTTATCGGACCGCCCGGCAGTGGCAAAACCATGTTGGCCAGCCGTATTCCCACTGTTTTGCCGCCCCTGAGTTTTGATGAGGCCCTGGAAGTGACCAAGGTCTATTCTGTGGCCGGAAAGCTGCCCCCGGACCAGCCCTTGATTGTTGCCCGTCCGTTTCGTTCCCCGCACCATACAATTTCAGATGCCGGTCTTATTGGCGGTGGGCAATATCCACGGCCTGGTGAGCTTTCTCTGGCCCACCGGGGTGTTCTTTTTCTGGATGAATTGCCGGAATTCAAAAAACATGTGCTGGAAGTTTTGCGCCAGCCACTGGAAGAAGGGCGGGTGACCATTTCTCGCGCGGCTATTTCTCTGGAATATCCCGGCGATGTTATGCTGGTGGCTGCACTCAATCCATGCCCGTGCGGATATCTGGGAGACGCAGCCCACCAGTGTACGTGCTCGCCCATGCAGGTGCAGCGCTATCGGTCCCGATTGTCCGGGCCATTGCTGGATCGTATTGATCTGCATGTGGAAGTGCCTGCTGTGCCGTACCGCGATCTGAAGCAGACCAAGAGCGATATTACCTCTGCGACCATGCAGGAGCGAATTTTTGCAGCTCGCGAAATCCAGGCCCAGCGTTATGCAGGCCTGCATTGTACCACCAATTCGGACTTATCGGGCAAATGGCTTGAGCATTTCTGCCCGCTCACTGAACAGGAACACACATTTTTAGAAGGTGCTGTGCAACGCCTGGGCATGTCAGCCAGAGCCTTTACCAGGGTCTTGCGCATTGCCCGCACCATTGCTGACCTGGCCGCTGACACCACGCTGACCACAAAACATCTGGCCGAAGCCATCAATTATCGGAGCCTGGACCGTCAAAGCCAGGGCTAAGCCTGCTTCTCCTCATCTTTTAGCGTTTACGCAATTGACGCTTATCGCCCACGCGCATGGTGATCTTTTCCTTGTCCAGGTATTCCAGAACAGGAATGGCAAATTTACGGGTCAGGCCCGTCAGATCCCGAAAATCCTGCGGCCCCAGCTCAGGCTGGGTCGCAAAGAAATTGAGCACCCGGCTGGTCAGATCATGCATGACTTCTCTGGTGTAGTACAATTCTTCGCTGACCTTTATCAGCACGCCTTCTTCCTGCAACAAGCGGAACATCTTGGCTGTTTCTTTTACTGTAAGGCTGTGCTCTTCCAGAAATGCCTTGAGTGTGGGGGGCATAAGTCCGCCTGCACCATAGGCTGTTTCAATGCAGGCCCGCAGTCCGGACTGATCTGAGGCCAAAGACACCTCATGGTCAGGCAGGCGCAGAATATCGCCTTCCAAAATAATAAGCCCCGACCTGACCAGGCGTTCCATAAGAAAATGAATAAGTTTTGGAGCAATGCCCTGACCAAAGCTGGAAACCAGCTCAGCTCTGGAAATGCCCTGACGCATGGGTTCGCGCTGATGATAGGCCGCCAGGTACGTAAGACACTCCTGGCCCAGGGCGTCCACAACCTCTGCGCTGACAAAACGCCTGTCTTCCCGGTCAAACTGAAAGGCCAATTGCCGTCCGCCCAGAAGTTGCAAGGTTTTTTCCAGGGCCTTGGATTCCATATCAGTCATAATGCGCAATTCCGGCACAGTAAGCCCGGCCTGGCCGGCCAGGCGCAGTTGCGCCACGAGCAGGTCCTCGCCAGCCATGGTCCGCAACCCTTGCAGCGTGTCCAGATCAGCAGAATGACGACGAACCTTGCGCCCCAGTGGGTTGACAATCTGGCCTCCGGCCACGGTCTGCAGCGGAGAAAAAGAACGCACAATGCAGCGATCACCAAACACACCGGGCAGGGGGCTGGCAAAGCGTACCTGGCACATGGCTGTTTCGCCAGGCTCCAGCTTGTCCCGGTCCAGGAAAAAAAGTTTGGCCAGCACTTCTCGTGAGCCATGATGAAAATGCACTTCTGTACGGTGTTTAAGCGGGTTGGGCGAAGAAGACAGGCAGGAAAGTTCCACATCCCAGACCACAGATGGAAACAGGGTTTTGGGATGGGCCAGCACTTCGCCGCGCTCCAGGTCATCCACGTCCAGGCTGTGCAGGTTAACAGCTGTGCGTTCTCCGGCCTGGGCCATATCAGTGCTGCCGCCATGCACCTGCAGGCCACGCACCTTGGATTTCAGTCCTGCCGGATAAATTTCCACATCTTCGCCAACCCGGACAATACCGGAAAGAGATGTGCCGGTAATGACTGTGCCATGGCCTTTCATGGTAAAAACACGGTCAATGGGCAGGCGAAACAGGTCTGAGCGCCGGTCAGGGGCAAAATCCGTGGCCAAGGTGGCAATGCTGGCCCGGAGTTCATCTATTCCGTTTCCGGTATGGGCTGACACCGGCACAATGGGGGCATGTTCCAAAAAACTGCCCTGCAGATAAGTGGCCACGTCCTCGCGTACCAGTTCCAGCCAGTCTGGCTCCACCATATCTGTTTTTGTCAGCGCCACCAGGCCGGTGTTAATGCCCAGCAGAGTACAGATTTCCAGATGCTCCCTGGTCTGAGGCATCACGCCTTCATCAGCAGCAATGACCAGGAGCACAAAATCAATGCCTGCTGCTCCGGCAACCATGTTTTTGACAAAGCGTTCATGGCCCGGCACGTCAATAACACCCAGGCGCAGCTCCGGGGTCAGGTCCAGATAGGCAAAACCCAGTTCAATGGTAATGCCGCGTTTTTGCTCCTCGGCCAGGCGGTCGCAACTGATGCCGGTCAGGGCTTTGACTATGCTGGTTTTGCCGTGGTCAATATGGCCGGCTGTGCCCATGATAACAGGCATAGATCACTCCTGGCTCTGGTAAAAGGCCTGATACGCCTGCACTGTAGCGTACAAATCTGCTTTGGAACTGATCTCAAACGGGCTGTGCATGGATAAGACTCCAGGGCCAAAATCAATAATTTCCATACCATAGACAGCCATGTCCTTGGCGACAGTACCTCCGCCTCCTTCATCCACCTTGCCCATGCCGGCCATTTGCCAGGGAATCTTTTTCTGTGCCAGCACACGTCTGAACCAGGCCACGTATTCAGCATCTGCTTCACTGGCGCCAACTTTGCCCCGGTGTCCGGTAAATTTGGAAAACACAGGGCCAAAGCCCAGCAACGCGGCATTGTGTTTGTCGTGCACGTCCTGATAATCCGGGTCCATGGGGGCATGCACATCCGCAGAAATGGCCTTGGTCCGGGCTAAAACATGGCGCACTGCGCAGTGTGGTTCCCAGGCCTCAATAAGATCAGTGAGCGTATCGACCATAAAACGCGACTTGGCTCCGGTTGCGCCTTCTGAGCCCACTTCTTCGCGGTCCCACAAGAGCAGAACCTGTGTTTGCGAACCGGGAGCGGCCTGCATAAATGCTGTGTACGCGGCAAACACACAGAGCCGGTCATCCTGACCATAGCCTCCGAGCAGGCTGCGATCCAGACCAACATAACGCGCTCTGCCAGCAGGTACAATCTGAAGCTCGGCGCTGTACAGGTCTTCTTCAATAATGCCGTATGTCGCGTGTAAAATTTCCAGTACACGCTGGGCCACCGGATCAGTGGTCGTGGTGCTGGAAGGTGAATGGCCCACCACAACATTAAGTTTTTCTGCAATAAAGGCTTTTTCCACTGTTTCATCACGCTGTTTGGATGAGAGGTGGGGCAGAATATCCATGATTGTCAGGACAGGATCATCGTCAGATTCGCCCAGGCACACAGTGCGCACCTCGCCATTCATCAGCACCACAACTCCATGTACGGCCAGGGGCCTGGCCAGCCACTGATATTTTTTTATTCCGCCGTAATAATGGGTTTTCATCAGGGCAACACGGCATTCTTCATGCAGAGGGTGCTGCTTTAAATCCAGATGCGGAGTGTCAGCATGCGCTGCAATAAGGCGCAGGCCAGTGCGTAAAGACTCAGTTCCGCGCCGGGCCAGCAGCACAGCTTTGGACCGAAAAGAGCGCACAACCTGAGCCTGAGAAAATTCCTGGGAAAATCCACGCTCCAGAGCATGGCGCATGACCCAGGCCACGGTTTCCCGTTCGGTTTTGCAGTGGGTCAGAAAATCTAAAAATTCTGCGCCCAATATGTCCATAGCTGCCTGATCCTGTGCAGAATCATAGCGTTCCCAACAATTTACCGCCGCATATCGTAACGGGTTATCCATGTGTAGCTCCTACTGCTTTAAGCATCACACTCTTTTTCTCCAATGCAACGCAATTCTGCGTAAACCAGCAAGGGCCTGGGCAGGAAAAAGGGAGAGCAGGATTGCTCCCACCCTCCCTTTGGCTGCATGTCGCAACGTTTAATCCAGTTTTTCAAAGAATTCTTTTTCTGCGCCACATTTGGGGCAGACCCAATCCTCAGGCAGGTCCTCAAAGGCTGTGCCTTCATGGATGTTATTTTCAGCGTCACCTTCAGCCGGATCATATACATATCCACACGGACATTCCCATCGTGCCATCTTACACCTCCTGATAGTACGTTATGTTATGTGAAGCTATTTGTCCTGCATGGCCTTGGCCAGGACATCGCCCAGGTTGCCAAGCCCCTGGCTGGTGGTCTGGGGCTTAAAATTTTTCCATTCTGTGCTTTCCTCTTTTTTGCCTGTGCCCAGACTGATTTTCCGCTCCTGAGGGTTGACACTTTCAATGCTGACCACAACGTTGTCGCCAACGCCGAGTTTATCGTATTTGATCTCGCCTTCGGCCTTGGCCATGGCTGACTGCGGCAACAGTCCGGTCACGCCTGGCTCCAGGGTAATGAACAAGCCAAACTGCTGACGATTTTCCACTATACCCTGCACACTCTGGCCGGGCTGATATTTTTCCGGCACTGTCAGCCACGGATCACCTTCGGCGTCACGCATACTCAAGGAAATGCGCTGCTTGTCGGTGTCAATCTGTTTGATCATTGCTCCGACAACATCGCCGACCTGAACCATGTCCCCTGGTTTGTGTACGCGCTTGGCATAGCTCATTTCGCTGACATGGACCAAGCCCTCAATGCCTGGCGCGATTTCAACAAAAGCGCCAAAATCCATGAGCTTAACCACTGTGCCGCTGACCTTGTCGCCTTCTTTGAAGCGGTCAGCGACCTGGGACCAGGGATTGTCCTGAGCCTGCTTGATGGACAGGGCGACCCGGATTTCACCTGGCTTTTTGCCCGGGCTTGTGCCCAGGTATTTGACCCGTACTGTATCGGCTACAGCAAGGGCCTCGTCAGGACTTTGCAAGCGGGACCAGGATATTTCCGAAATATGTACCAGCCCCTCTACGCCTGGAACTAATTCCACAAAAGCACCAAAGGCAGCCAAACGAGTGACCACGCCATCGACCACATCTCCTTCGGAGATTTTGGCAAAAAATTCAGCACTTGCCTGCTGTTGTTCTTCTTCCAGCAGCGCCCGGCGCGATAAAACAATATTGCGGCCACCTTCTGTCAGCTTGGTGATGCGAAACTGCAAGGTCTGGCCCACATAGTCTTCCGGATTATGCACAAAGCGGGCATCAATCTGGGACACTGGGCAAAAGGCGCGTCGCTTGAGCACTTCAACATGGAATCCACCTTTGATCTGCTCTTTGACCTTTCCTTCCACCGGCAGGCTGCTGGTATAGGCGTCTTCAAGTATGTTCAGCCCGCCCATGCCGGAAATAGCCTTGGACAGGCGCATACTGCCATCAGTCATGCCCACCACATACAGTTCCAGAATATCGCCTTCGGCCACGGTGACGTTACCATCTGGACCGAGCAGCTCTTCACGGTCAACAAATCCATCCACTGCTGCGCCGCAATCCACAAAAACTGATTTCTGGCCAATGGTGATAACTGTTCCGGAAACCTTGTCCCCAACCTTGTGGGTCATTTTTGATTGTGACTCATAGGATGCAAATAATTCGGCAAAATCTTCGCTCATGATACTTACCTTACGTTAGTCTGGGCCGTCATTCAAAACGGGTAATGGAGTTAATGGAGACCTGATCTGCGGGTGCGTGTTCGTGATCGCCCTGGGCCTTGACTCGAACTTTTTCGATTTTTTTGACCACATCCATCCCGTCAATGATCTGACCGAAAACACAATAGCCGAATTCATCCTCGCCCTGATAATCCAGATCCGGGTTATCGACTGTATTGATAAAAAACTGAGCTGTGGCGCTGTGCGGATCAGCTGTACGGGCCATGGCAATGGTGCCTTCCAGGTTTTTTATACCATGGGCTGCTTCATTGACGAGGGGCGCCTTGGTTGGTTTTTCGCGCATCATATTATCAAGGCCGCCACCCTGAATCATAAAACCTCTGATGACCCGATGAAAAAGCGTTCCGATATAAAAACCCTCATCCACGTAGCTCAAAAAATTTGCCACGGTCTGAGGAGCCTTGTCCGCAAACAGTTCTACGAGAAATTCTCCCTTGGTTGTATCCACCAAAACAATTGGGTTGGTCATTCTTCCTCCTCCTGCATCTGCGCCTGGCGCGTTCATGCAAAGGGTAAAATATACACCTCCTCACCATTTGGCAAATTCTTTACTCCCTGGCTCTTGACAGCATGAAATAGCGGTTCTATTATGAACATAATTTCAAAATAAGGATGGATTATGGGACGCGGACGCAGACGAAAATGCAGATTTGTGGCTGAACCACCAGAAATTACGGTCTTTAAGCCAGTGGGCGTATCCATGCGTCACCTGCGTGGTGTGGTCATTGGCCTGGATGGCCTGGAAGCCTTGCGCCTGGTGGATGCGCAGGGTTTGAGTCAGGAAGAAGCAGCGCAGCGCATGGGCGTGTCTCGCCCTACCTTGTGTCGCATTCTGGCTCTGGCCCGTACTCAGGTTGCCAAAGCTCTGTCTCAGGGCTTTGCTATTCGCATTGAAACTGATCTGCCAAAAGTTTCTCATGAGTCATCCCAAATTCCAACGTAAGGAGGTGCATTATGCCCAGACAAGGACAGCAAGGACAAGGACGTGGAGGAAATGCAGCAGGTAAAGGCAGCGGAGCCGGGCGCGGTGGCGGTCAAGGAAGAGCTGGATGCAGGGGCCAGCGTGGCGCTGGACGCGGTGCTGGCATGGGTGCTGGTCGTGGCGCCGGAGCAGGGATTGATCCGGGAACTGGCGTGGATGCTGGTTCCAGCCCTGCTGGTGGCATGGGGCGACGGCGGCGAGACGGTTCGTGCCTGCGAGAAATGGGGCAGGCCGGATACTAAACATATTGACAGTGGGTTTACTCACGCTTAGGTGCTCATTTGAGCAAAACAAGGAGGGCATGTGCCCAGACCAAAAAAATGTCGACGTATTGAAGGATGCCCCAAGGCATTTTCATTTAAGCCTCAGGGCATCCCCTTGCGCGATCTGACAGAGCTGCATGTACCTATGGATGCCTTTGAAGCCCTGCGTCTGGCCGATTACCAGGGTTTAAGCATGGAGGAGGGGGCAGCACGGATGCACGTGTCCAGACATACTTTTGGCCGTATCCTCACTGATGCCAGGCATATTGTGGCCCGCGCCCTGGTTGAAGGGCTGGCCCTGTACATTGCCCATGACGCACAATTTCCGTGTGTTCAACTCCATCCAGGCCGTGTTGCGGCCCGCAACAAGGAGCTTTGTATGACTAAAATTGCTGTTACCAGCGAAGGCCCCACCCTTAACGACCGTGTTGATCCGCGTTTTGGCCGGGCCGGAGGTTTTATTGTTATTGATGTCGAGACCATGGACTACTCGTATGTGGATAATGGCTCTTCACAGAGTCTGGCCCAGGGCGCAGGTATTCAGGCTGCTGAAAACATTATTAATGCAGGAGCATCTGTGCTTTTAACCGGATACGTAGGCCCCAAGGCCTTTGCTGCCCTTAAAGGGGGTGGGGTGAAAATTGGCCAGAATCTGGACAACATGACCGTGGCCGAGGCAGTGGCTGAGTACAAAGCCGGGCGCGTCCAATTTGCGGACAGCCCAAATAAATAGGACGCATGTATGATTATTGCTGTTGCCAGCGGAAAAGGCGGCACTGGCAAGACCACGGTGACAGCTTCTCTTGCTGTCACCTGGCCCCAGCCAGTGCTGGCCGTGGATCTGGATGTAGAAGAACCCAATCTGCATCTGTTTTTGCAACCTGAAATCCTGACCACCGAGCCAGTCACCCTGGAAGTGCCTGAAGTCAACGAAGACCTGTGTACCTATTGCCGAAAATGCGCCGAACTGTGTCAGTTCAAGGCCATTTCAGTCATGGGCCAGGTTATTATGACCTTTCCGGAAATGTGTCATGGCTGTGGAGGCTGCATGGCCATCTGCCCGGAACACGCCATTACTCCTGGCGCCCGAGAATTGGGAGTCATGGAAGTGGGCCTGAGTCGAGGGCATATTCATTGTCTGACAGGACGGCTGCGCATTGGTGAAGCCATGAGTCCGCCACTGATGCGCCATGTGCGTTCCCACATGCGTGCTCAAAGCGCTCAGCATGGCTATGACGTGCTTGTGGATGCGCCTCCCGGAGTCAGTTGTCCGGCCATGACCGCAGTGGCTGATGCTGATGTCATTGTGCTGGTCACAGAGCCAACACCTTTTGGCTTTCATGATTTTGCCCTGGCCTGGGAAGCTTTTGCGCCGTATGCCAAGCCCATGGGTGTGGTCATTAATCGTGCTGGTCTGGGTGATACACGGGTTTATGATTTCTGCGCCCAGCATAACCTGCCTGTGCTGACAGAAATTCCGTATCGCAGAGATATTGCCGAGCACTATTCCCACGGGCGTATCCTGGCTGAACGAGACGACCAGATGCGCCAGCAGTTTACTGCACTTGGCCAGAGCATACGTCAGATGGCCCAGGAGGCAGATCATGCGTGAGATTGTTGTTATCAGCGGCAAAGGCGGCACTGGAAAAACCTCACTGACAGCAGCCTTTGCCCATCTGGCTGAAAATAAGGTCATTTGTGATCTGGATGTGGATGCTCCGGACCTGCATTTATTGCTGGCCCCTGGCCCCTTACGCACAGAACAATTTTTTTCCGGCCATGAGGCCATCATTAACCCTGACCTGTGCACGGGATGCGGCATCTGCGCTTCCATGTGCCGGTATGAGGCCATTGCTCCGGTGAGCCTGGCAGACCGGAATGTCTGTCAGGTTGTACCTACGCGCTGCGAAGGCTGTTCGGTGTGCGTGGCTTTTTGTCCGGAACAGGCCATTGCCTTTCCGTCGCGTCATTGCGGCACCTGGTATCACAGTGATACCCGCTTTGGTCCCATGATTCATGCCCAGCTCTTTCCCGGACAAGAAAATTCCGGACTTTTAGTGTCCAGACTTAAAAAAGAAGCCCGCAACCTTGCGCAGGCTCAGAATCTGGATTTGATTCTGTGTGACGGTGCTCCGGGCATTGGCTGTCCTGTTATTGCCTCGTTGTCGCAGACTGATCTGGCTGTGGTTGTTACCGAACCCACCCCGTCTGGTGTTCATGATCTGGAGCGCGTCACAGGACTGTGTGACCATTTTCGGACCAAGGTCGCGGTTATTATTAATAAATATGACTTAAATCCAGAGCATACTGCTCGCATTGATGCGCTTTGCGCACAAAAAGGCTATGCCCTGCTTGCACACCTGCCCCATGATGAGCAGGTGACCCAGGCCATGGTTCAGCGCCAGGCAGTGACAGAAGGCCCGGATTCAGCGCTGACCACAGGAGTGCGCCAGGCCTGGCACACAATTACCCAGTTTTTGGGATAACCATTTATCATATTGTTTAAGGAGAATCTTTGTTATGGACAAAGCAAAAATTGCGGTTCCTTCCTCTACGCCTGGTGGCCTGGAGGCAGAACTGGGTGCCCATTTTGGTCATTGCGACCTTTACACCATTATTGACATAGAAAACGGTGCAGTGACCCAGGTAAGTACCTTGCCCAATGTGCCGCATCAACAGGGTGGCTGTATGGCTCCGGTTAATCATTTAGCGCAAAATGGCGTGACCGTGCTCATTGCCGGCGGCATGGGTATGCGACCTCTGATGGGCTTTAACCAGGTCGGTGTTGATGTGTATTATGCTGCCGGGGCGCCTACAGTGGGCATTGCAGTAGATGCACTGCTTAAAAACGCTCTGACCCGTTTTACTCCAGAATACACCTGTGGTGGCGGTGGCGGACACTAACATTTTTCCCGGAGCATGTCATGCGCATAGCTGTTTTGACCCATCGCAAAGAAGCGTTACTTGATTTTGCCGCTGGTCTGGGCCTGGTTCAGGACTGGCTGGATACTGAAGCCGCTGTCCTGGCGCAGGCCAAGACAGAAACCTGGGATTTACTTGTGGTGGATGGAACCATGCCTGGGCTGACCTACGCGACATTTGTTGCACAACTCTTGCGTGTCAATGCCATGATCAATACTGCGGTTATTATAGATCAGGCAGAAACTGTATTTCATGAAGGGAGCGAAGGCCTGGGCATTCTCTGCTCTGTTCCTGCAGAGCCTGTGCAGACAGATGGGGCTGCTGTTGCTGAGAAGCTGCGCAATCTTCTTGGCCTGGTCTGATTGGTATAAATTCCTGGCTCCACATAGCCCTGGTGTTCTGCATCAGGGCTTTTTTTTGTTCAAAATCCATTTTTTGCTCTGCTCTCCAAACTTCTGCTTGAGCATTGTCGCCAAGATAGGTATGCGTGCGCAATCTTTTGCCTTGAAATCTGCGCAAAGCCGCTTGAGACGGAGAACCACGCTTCTCCACTTCGTGAGCAAACCTTAAACCACGACCAAGGACTATGCCAAAAAATAAACGCATCATCCAGCGCAAAGCACAATCCATGTATCCTCGCCCGCGCTCTCTGGCCTCCCGCCTCACCCTCTCCTTTACCGTTGCTTTGGGTATGGCTGTCATGGGTTTTGCCTTCTTTTTTCACGTTCTCTACCCGAATGAAACCCAATCCAGTGTGGATCGCACAGCCTGGGAACTGACTGAGGGCAAAATATTTTCTTTTGGAGAAGAAGAAAGCCAGCCAGACCCATGCAGTTCTGACTCCGCGAATTCTGAAGAGGAATTGCCTGAGGCCCAAGCCCCTGCCGAGCCCACAATCACGCGCATGACTGATCTGATTAAGAGCGGTGATTCTCCGTCCACCCTGCTGGAAGGACATTTAAGGCTGGCCGAGATATATTCCTTATGTGACGAGAGCAAGAAAACCTACTCGCTGAGCAAGCTCAAGGCCGGACAGCCCTGGACCATGATCTATTCGGACAATGCCCTGGTTGGTCTGGAATATGAGATTGATGATACAGAACGGTTGGTCGTGTCCATGACTGAAGACGGCTATGAGTTCCGCCGCGAAGCAATTCCCTATGACATAGAAACAGAAACAGTCAGTGGAGTTATTGAAAACAGTTTGTTCAGGGCAGTGCAGGTTGCTGGGGAAAGCGATGAGCTGGCGCTGCGCCTGGCCAATGTTTTTGCCTATGATGTGGATTTTGTCCGTGATCTGCGCACTGGCGATAATTTTAAAGTGGTCATTGAAAAACGCTCGCGTGAAGGAAAATTGATTGGCTATGGCCACATGCTGGCTGCAAGTTTCACCAATAATGGCCAGACATATTATGCCTATCGCTTCACAGATAAACAGGGCAACACAGCCTACTACAACCATGAAGGTCGCCCGTTGCGCAAGGCATTTCTTAAAGCGCCGTTGTCTTTTACCCGTATTTCCTCTGGCTATTCCATGAGTCGCCTGCACCCGATCCTCAAATACCGTCGCCCGCACCAGGGGATTGATTATGCTGCGCCCACAGGCACGCCTATTTATACTGTTGCTGACGGAGTCATTGCAGAAGCTGCCTTTAATAACTCTCAGGGACGATTTGTGCGGGTTATTCATAGCAATGGTTATGAAACAATCTATAATCACATGAGCAAATTTGCTGCAAACTCCAAAAAAGGCGCCAAAGTTAAGCAGGGGCAGACCATTGGCTATGTTGGCAGCACTGGCTATGCCACAGGCCCGCACCTTGATTTTCGTATGAAAAAGAACGGAGCGTTAATTAACCCCCTAAGTTTAAAAACTCTTCCTGCAGAACCCATTGCTGCCAAGGAAATGCCTGCATTTAAAGCGTTTGTTGCCTCATTTAAGCCCAGGCTTGAATCTCTGGACACCGCAAGCCTGGAAACAGTGCCAACCCAGCACTAAGTGCTCCGCCTATGCACAGAACATAAAACCCCTGAGTCCAAGAAGCTCCAAGGGGTTTTGTGCTTTTAAGATACTACAGAGAGGAGGATACGTTGTCTGAACTTCCCTTACTTAACCTGGAAGAAGCGCTGGAGTGTATGGCCGGAGACAAAGAACTCCTGGCTAATCTTTTTGAGCTGTTCCAAACCGATGCTCCCCAGAAACTGGCCAGTATCCTCCAATATGAAAGCGAGAGCGATATCTATCATATCAGCCGGATCGCCCATTCTCTGAAAGGTTCATCAGCCACAGTAGGGGCTATGCGCCTTAACCAGGCAGCACAGGAGTTGGAACGCGCTGCTAAAACTGAGAACATGGGTACTGTAACAGCCAAGAGGCAGGAACTGGAAAAAATTTGCCATGATACGCTGGTTGCGATGCGTTTGTTCTGCGCTGCTGCAGATGGTGCAGAAAAATAGTGATCACTTCCTATCC